>DHNF01000127.1 GCA_002409375.1 Ruminococcaceae bacterium UBA5423 | reverse complement strand
GCCCGATTATTCACAGTGAAATATATTATTACATAAAACCCCAAGCCTATATTTATGATAAGGAAAAACCCAAAAAGAATTATCGATTTGCCACTTTTGAGCAGCGTGCAAAGCAGCTTGAATTGTTGGCAGAAAGAGGGTTGAAAAAAGCATATTTGCATCTTGATGGATGGGGGGTTGATGGTTATGACCAACAGCACCCAGATATTTTACCGCCCTGCGAGAAGGCGGGGGGCTCGGAAAAAATGCGAGAATTGGCCGAAACCTGCAAAAAACTCAATATATTGTTTGCGTTGCATGACCAATACCGAGATTATTATTTTGATGCTTCATCGTATGCGCCCGATAACGCTGTTCACAATAATGGGTGTGTTATTCCGCAAGAATGTACCTGGAACGGCGGTGAACAGAATTATTTGTGCGCTTCGCTGGCTCAGTATTACATTGAGAGGAATTACCAAGGGTTGGCCGATGCCGGTATTTTACCAGACGGAGTTTATCTTGATGTTTTTGCCGCAACAGTACCTGATGAATGCTTCCACAAGGAGCACCGCATGACCCGAAAGGAATGTGTCGAGTACAGGGCACATTGTTTGGAATATCTTCGTGCAAATGGTATAATAGCCAGTAGTGAAGAAGCAGTAGACACCATGCTGCCGCATATGGATTTGGTACATCATGCGCCTTATCCCGGAATTTATGTTGAAGATAATCAACGGGGCATTCCGGTACCGTTAACTAATCTTGTTTATCATGACTGTATTGTAACACCATGGGCTATTCGTGGTGGTCCCGAAAGCTGTATTAACGACAACTGGCGATTTTTACAAGCTTTGTTAAACGGCGGGCCCGCATATCTGAGCATAGATGCAGATGATAGTGAAATGGAGCGTGTTGAGGTTGTCTCTCGTCTCAGCGAACAGGTATGTACCAGTGAAATGGTAAAACATGAGTTTTTAAATTCACAGTTTACTGTCGAACGCACTACATTTGCAAATGGAATTACGGTTACGGTGAATTTTGATAACAATACTTATCAAATTGAAAATATGAAAAATTGCCGACCATAAGACAGGTCGGCAATTGATTTAACAACAATACTGAAAGGTACGGAAATTTTATGCCATCAATCATTCTTGGGACTGGGGCTTCCGAAGCTATTCCCTGTATTTACTGTCAATGTCAAATTTGTGAGAATGCACGCAATCTGGGTGGCAAAGATATTCGAACGAGAAGCGATTTTTTAATTAACGAAACCAGTATTATTGATTTTTCACCCGATTTATTTTTACAGTCACAAAAAAATGGTATTACACTTAGAAAACTTAAGAATATATTTATAACTCATTTTCACGATGATCATGTAAATGTTTATGAAATGGCTGTTAGAGGAAGTGGACGACCCAAGCTCGAATCTCTGGTTAACATATATGGATCACCTCAGGCACTTAAACATATTGCGAAGGTTATGTCACTGCTTAAGGATCATACGAACAAAAACCCCACAAATTTTTTTTCCAAACATTCTTTAATTCCATTAGAACCTTATTGCGAGGTATCGATTGACGATTTGAAAGTAACGCCGATTTTATCCAGTCATTACGGATATGGCATCAATGAGATTGGTTATAATTATCTGATTACAGATGGCGACAACTTAACTTTTTTATATGCGGTAGATACGGGGTGGTATCAAGATGAAACCTGGGAGTTTTTAAAAAATCTAAATAAGCAATTAGATTACGCTGTAATGGAGTGTACTTATGGCGATCAATTTTTGCCACCATATCAAGAGGGGCACTTTAATTTTACTAATTTAATTGAAGCAATTAAAAAGATGGCATCTATTGGTTTAATTACAAAAGCAACGCCAATTTACCTTACTCATATATGCCACCTTCACTCAAAAACGCATACAGAAACTGAAAATATGTTAAAAGATAGTGAGTGGAATATAAAAGTGGCATATGACGGGATGATTGTCGGCTGAGTTTTACCTGTACACTGTTTTGGAGTGTTTTGGCCATCCCATATTATAGGGTGAGCTTTGTTCTCCCACAGATCTGAGGGTTTCGCAATCGACTAACTAATATTTTTTGCAAGGAGAAAAGAGAAATGAAAAATCAAAAAATTAATGTTGGTATTGTTGGTCTGGGAGGTCGCGGTGCAGTGCTGTCAAACATACTAATTGATCAGGCGGATATCAATGTGGTGGCTGTATGCGATGTCTATGAGGACAGACAGCTCGCAATTGCCGAAAAAATCAAATCCAAAACAGGGCATATGCCTGTGTGTACGAGCAATTATAGAGATATCCTGAGCATGGAATTAGTCGATGCCATAATAATTAGTACAGGTTGGAAACAGCATGTGCAGATCATGTGCGAAGCCATGGAGGCGGGTATAGCTGTAGGTTGTGAGGTTGGCGGCGCTTCTATCGAGGAATGTTGGCGCCTTGTACGAACATACGAAAAAACGGGCACCCCAGCTATGATGCTGGAAAATTGTTGCTATGGCAGGGACGAATTGATGCTGTCAAACATAGTTCGCCAGGGAGTGTTTGGTGAAGTGGTTTATTGTGGCGGTTGCTATCAACACGATTTAAGAGAATCTTTAGCAAATGGGCATGAAAATAGACATTATAGACTGGATGAATATCTTTATCGCAACCGCGAAAACTATCCGACCCACGCTTTAGGACCAATTGCAAAGCTGCTTAACATAAACCGCGGCAATTTAATGCTGACCGTTACATCAAGTGCCACAAAGTCTGCCGGTCTCCATGAATATATTGTTAAGAACAAAGGTGAGGATTGTGCTTTAAGCAAAGCTGAAATTTCCCAAGGCGATATTGTTACAACGACGATAAAATGTGCCGGTGGGGAAAACATAGTTTTGACTTTGAATACCACCTTGCCTTGTCCATATTCGCGTGGGTTAAAGGTGTGCGGAACCAAAGGAATGTATAATGAAGACAATATGTCCATTTTTCTTGATGACAAACATAATCAGTATCATATGGAATGGAAAAATCACTTCGGTAATATTGAAAAATATCGGAATGTATACGATCATTCTATATGGAAAAAAATGCACGATGATGGTATGCGTGGCGAACACAGCGATATTGATTATCTTGTATTAAGAGCATTCATTGACAGTTTAAAGGAAAATCATAAAATGCCAATTGATGTATATGATATGGCCGCCTGGATGAGCATCAGCGCATTATCGGAAAAGTCATTGCTGTTAGGGGGAATCCCGGTCGCAGCTGAGGATTTCACAAACGGCCGCTGGATTAAACGTGATACGGCAGAGTACTGGCAATATGAATTGAATTGTTAAACAGATTAATTACAGAGAGGCATTAACAACCTATGCATACTTTTGCAAAGATTGAGGGTAATATATACCAGCTCGACATCTCTAATCATATTGTGATGGTTTCAAACGGCAGTAAGGTGTGGAGACAGAATAAAGCATTTCGCCCATGGCTAAAAACGCGATATGGCGGTCAATTAGTCACACTTTATCTTGATAACGCTTTGGATATTCGCTGCGAACGATACGTTACCGGAACTGCCACAGGATATCGTATTAGGTATATTGATTGGCAGGTAAACAAAGCGGTGGTATCCCTTACAATCGAAACATTGATATGGGTCCACACCTTAACGGGCCGTCTGTATTTTGAAATACTGCCAATAAGTGAAGACGAAGAAATAATGCAGGTTGCCTGGCCCAGACCGTGGGAATGGTCATCAGATAAGGATGTGTATTCTGTTTTTTCATTATTTCAGGGAGCGATTATTCCGGGAGATTGGCCTGCTACTGTTACAGGTGGTGGATATCACTCGTTTTGTTCAGTGGGAGCGCCTATGCCGTGGTTTGGGCAGGTGAACGGAGACAGCGGCTGCTTTCAGCTTGTTGAGACACCGTGGGACTGTGATTATCATTTTGTTCATCCCTTTGGCGGTCCGACAGAGTTTTACTTTATATGGAATTCAACGCTTGGGGCACTGCGATATAAGCGCACCTTGCGTATGGAGTTTTTTAAGAATTGTGACTACAACACTTTTTGCAAGAGCTATCGTCGATATATAAAGGAAAAAGGGAGGTTAGTTACCCTAAAACAAAAGGCTATATCCAACCCCAAGATTGCACAGTTAATAGGCGCACCGATTATTCATAGCGTTATTTATTATTACATAAAACCCGAGGCATTAATTTATAATGCGGATAAACCGGAGTCCAATTACATATTTTACACGTTTTGTGAACGCAAGAATCAATTGAAAAAACTTGTTGATCGAGGACTTAAAAAAGCGTATCTGCATCTTGATGGCTGGGGTGTTGACGGATATGACCAGCAGCATCCCGATATAATGCCGCCGTGTGAAAAGGCGGGTGGTGCCGATGGCATGAGAGAATTATATGAGTTTTGCAAAAAACATAACATACTATTTGCTGTACACGATCAATATAGAGATTATTATCATGACAGTAGGTTTTATGATGAACAAAATGCAATACACAATGCGGACGGAACTGTTCCGGGTGAATGTACTTGGAACGGCGGAAACCAGTCATACCTATGTACAGCTATAGCACCGCATTTTGTACAGTTAAATTATGACGGGCTGGAAAAGCTAGGGATAACACCCGATGGAGCATATCTTGATGTTTTCTCGTGTGTTCCGTTGGATGAGTGCCATCATTTGGAACATCGAATGAGTCGCAAGGAGTGTGCTGAGTATCGTGCCTTGTGTCTTGAACGGTTGCGCGCGAGAAATTTAATAATGAGCAGCGAAACCGCAGTTGACACAATGATTATGCACATGGAATTGTGCCATCACGCTCCTTATTACAAAGATTATGGTGACAAAGCGGGTGGTGTTCCCGTGCCTTTACTAAATTTAGTATACCATGACTGCATCGTTATTCCCTGGGCTATAAAAAGCAGTGATGATGAAAACGTGGATAAAACCCGTTTTTTGCAGGCGTTGCTTAACGGCGGACCTTGCTACTTGGATATAAATGCAGACAATGCTGAATTAGATAAAACTTGTATTGTTTCGGATTTACAAAAAAAAGTTGCATATAAAGAAATGGTTAGGCATGAATTCTTAAATACCCGGCGCACTGTCGAGCGGGTTACTTATGAAAGTGGTGTAACGGTCACAGTCGATTTTGATAATCTCCAGTACCATGTTGAAGAGTAGTCATTTACAATTTTAATAGTAAAGTTAATCAATAGATTTTGCGTATTGGCTAAGTGTTATGCCGGTTTTTGATTTGAAAAGTCTTGAAAAATAATTTACATTCTCATAACCTAAGCTTGCGGCAATCTCAGTAAAATTCATATCGCTTTCGCGTATTAGTTGCTTTGCTTTGGAAATTTTCAAGTCTATAAAATAATCCATAATGCTTTGGCCTGTTTCTGATTTAAAGGTTTTTTGAATTTGGGATACACAATATCCGAGGGATGCTGATATTGTTTCAAGCTTTAGCATTTTATCAATATTCAGCTGAAGATACTTAGAAATTTCAACGCTGAGTTTTTTGTCTCTCATTTGCTTTGCGTATGTAACAATACGTTTTTTTGTATTGTTACCGTTCCCTCGTTGATACAAATGAAGGAGTATATTTTCTAAGTAATTGCATATCATTTGCTCAGCGCCGAATGGAATGTTATCAGTGTTGTATATTTTCATTGTGTCCGGGTTTACTCTCATAAATTGCGGGAAAGCCGTTTCACCAAGCTTAAACGCCGAAAATAGCATTTCACGCTCTTTGCCGTTCAGTGTAAGGATTTTGCACTTAAAATAGTTCATACATGGGCTTTCGCAAATAAAGGAAGCTACAAAATAAACTGAATTTTGATCTGAACAGGATTCTACTGCATGAAATTCATTAGGGCAGTGAAAAGCCAGTTCTCCGGCCTTAAGTATGTATTTATTTTCCGCTGCCGTAATCAGCATTTCTCCCTTTTCAACATAAATAAATTCCCAAAAGTCATGCCACTCTCCCGCAAATTTATAATTTTTAGTATCATCACTTAAAAAGATACCAATAATGTGAGAGATATTTAATATGGGACTAATTTTGTATGGGATTACTATTCCGTTTTTATGATCAGCTCGGATAATAGCTTTTTTCATATGTTCACCTTTAAATATAGTGATAAAGTTATACAATAATTATAATATAAAAAAACAACTTGGTCAAATTTTATATCACCATTATAAAATTATTTAATATGGAAGGAATATCGTTAGTGCACAAACATCTTATACATAAACTTCCAAGCCAAGTTCTATTTATTATGTGCTGGATTGTTTACGGTGCATCCTATATTGGTAGAATTAATTATTCGGCTGCATTAGCCGGTATGATACAAGACGGGACAATGCTTAAAAACGAAGCCGGACTAATCGGTACCGCTTTTTTCTTTTGTTATGGCTTAGGTCAACTTATTAACGGCTTTCTTGGGGATAGGCTGTCCCCTTTTATAATGGTTTTTTTGGGGCTCTCAGGTGCTTCTCTTTCTAATCTGTTTATGAGTCTTAATAATAAGCCCGTGTTTCTAATTATTTTCTGGGGAATAAATGGGTTATTTCAGTCTATGTTGTGGTCGCCAATACTATATATTTTATCTTCTGTCTTAAGGGAAGACATGCAAAAAAAGGCATGCTTGAGAATTACCACATGTGTACCTGTTGGTGCTATTGCCGCCTATCTGATGTCTATGCTAATTCTCAACTATTTTCATTGGAAAACGCTTTTTGCGGCAGCTGCGATTGTTCTTCTCGCAGTACTTATCGGTTGGACACTCACAATTATAATAATACGCAAGTATCTCGTGCCCAAAGAATATAAGCAAATCAGTACAACAGGTGTAAAGCTTTCGCAAAGCGGAAAAGTACGCCTAATTAACCTATTATTAATATCCGGTGTGCTATTGATGCTGCTGCCAGCTATAATGCACGGCATGATAAAGGAGGGCGTAAATGTCTGGGTGCCAACCATGTTAAATGAACTGTTTTCAATAAATGCAGTATTTTCTTTGTTTTTATCTATGTTTCTTCCGCTAATAAGTGTTAGCGGACCCTACATTATTACTGCACTTTATTTTAAATTGTTTAATAAAAATGAAATGTTATCTGCGGTGTTTGCGTTTTTGTCTGCATTACCGCCGCTTATTGCACTTTTGTTTATAGATAAATTATCCGTGCATGTAAGTATTGTTCTGTTATCATGGGTTGTGACTTCGATGCACGGCGTAAATCATGTTATGGTAATTCTTATTCCGGTTCGTTTTGCATTATATAGAAAGACAGCGTCAATTACCGGTCTTGTAAACTCTATTATTTATCTTGGATGTGCAATTGCATCATATGGGTTTGGTTGGATTGCACAGGAGTGGGGTTGGCAATCCGTTATCGGCTGCTGTATGTTGATAACGATTACAGGTGCGCTTATCTGCTTAATAATTATAAACCGATGGACAAGGTTTAAGGAAGAGTTAAAATTTCAATCAGATAAAATAGTTTAATCTTAAAAACAATATTTTACTGCCGAAGCTATATGATGAATTTCGGCAGTTGTTTATTATGTACTCGTTTATCTTTTGATGTGAAGAGAATAAAGTTCACGCGTCAATTGCAGGGTTTTACTAATATCCGACTAAAAGAGTGTTAAGTTTTTAGTCGGATATTAG
>DHNF01000120.1:25068-28235 GCA_002409375.1 Ruminococcaceae bacterium UBA5423 | reverse complement strand
CGGTTTATTGTTAAAAATATAGAAATAGCTTTACAGGGATTTTTTTGCTTCGCAGGGCGGGGAAGGGAGGAAGGCTGTCGCCTGCCGACCGACGACAACGTAGCTAAACGGAAAAAGTCCGGGAAGTATTCTATGTTTTTAATGAGAATCAGTATTAATACCCATACACAAAAAACGGATTGCATAATGCAATCCGTTTTTTATGTGATTTTAGTATTAGTATTACATACAAAATATATGAGTTCCAATTGTTGTTACAACCGGCCTTTTGCGAATCCATTGATTAGTGGCGGTTCTTGGATTGTAATAATATATCGCACCGCCAACGGGATCCCAGCCGTTAAGCGAGTCTCGAGCGGCACGGTAAGCGCTTTCGGAAACAGGTTCGTTAAATTGGCCGTCTACTATAGCGGTGAATGCATCCTTTTGGTAAATTACGCCCGCCATTGTGTCGGGGAAAGACGGGTGCTCGATGCGGTTAAGAACAACAGCGCCCACGGCAACCTGCCCGACATAAGGTTCTCCGCGTGCTTCGGCCGAAATTATGCGTGCAAGCAAATTAATATTGCTTTGCCCGCCCGAAGCCGAGGGTGACGAAGCCTTGGTAAAAATACCCATTGCGGCGAGTGTTTGAGGCCCCGCGATGCCGTCGACCTTTAAACCGTTTTTTCTTTGAAACCAAATTACCGCATCACGGGTTTTCGAACCAAATATACCATCGACATTTCCTTTATAATAGCCCCAGTTTTTAAGCTTTGTCTGGATTTGCCGGACTTCGCTGCCCCTTGATCCCATTTTTGATAAGGCTTCGGTGCTTTGTATCGAAGGTATTGCGGTAATGGTGAGCAGACCGATTACTGCCACAACCATAATTGCTACAACCCGTCGCGGATTTCGTGATTTAATTTTGCTAAGATAAATACGTCCCATAGCTTTTAATTATTCCTCCATTTGCTTGCCCAAAAATGCCGCAGCAACTTGAGCAAGCTTTACGTCTCCTTCGTTTGGTACGGCTCCGCTTTCAGGAAGCAGCAAGCATACTGCCCCAATTACATCACCCGACGCAATAATTGGAGAAACAACGCCTGCATATCGCTCAATTCCTTCAACCGGCTGCGTTCTTTTAGATTCGCCTGCAACTGCTACTTTGGTGCGCCGTTGTTCAATAATTTCCTCAAGCTGTGCGGAAATGCGGCGTTCCATAAACTCTTTGCGCGAAACCCCGGCAACTGCAACAACATGGTCACGGTCACATATCAATACCGGCATACCGCATGCGCGTGACATGACATCGGCATATGTCATAGTAAACGGCGACATTTCCCCTACGGGTGAATATTTTTTAAATACTACTTCTCCGTCATTATCTGTAAATATTTCAAGTGGATCTCCTTCGCGTATACGCATAGTACGACGGATTTCCTTAGGAATAACAACTCTGCCTAAATCGTCAATTCTCCGGACAATACCTGTTGCTTTCATAACGATTTCTCCTTTATATACTTATGGTAGTTATATACGTGCGTAGGGGCAGAACTAAAAAGTTAATTTTTATTATATGGGCGAACCACATCACCCCTACAATTCACGGAAAATTACGAGATTAGTATCTGTTATATGTGCCCGATTATACAAATACATCCATGAAAATATTGGTTTTAATCAAAGATTGAAAAATGATATTTTTACACGAATCGACAATGAAAAAAGCAGATGTATAAGGCTTTATGTATTATTATGCAACTTTTTTGCGGGTTTTTTCAATTAAAATAAAGTCATATTATTCTATTCAGAAATTGAAAATTTAAAATTCTAATACTGATTCTCATAAAAAAATAAAAAATCGGAACCGTTCTTACAATACAATACGGTTCCGATTTTTATAAAATTAAAATCAAAAAAATAAATGCTATAACAAACCGCGCCTTTTAATTTCAGCGAGCTTTAAAACAGCTATTTGCGTTTTGGCATCGTTAATTTTGTTTTCAAGCACCATTTGTACTGCAAATTCAAACGGAATTTGCTCATTTTCCAAAAACTCGTCTTCATCGGGAGAAATTTCACCAAATGTCAATTGTGTTGCATAATACAAAAAAATTATTTCATCACAAAATCCCGGAGATGGGTACAATTTGCCTAATGACACAAAATTTTCTGCAACTGCACCGGTTTCCTCCCTAAGCTCGCGTTTTCCGCATTCAAGCGGGTTTTCGCCGGGTGTCAACTTACCCGCGGGAAGCTCAAGCAATACCTCGCCGTAAGGATAACGAAACTGTCGTACAAACAGTAATTCATCGTTATCAGTCAGTGGGGCGATACAAACCCCGCCCGAATGAGTTACAACCTCTCGGCTGACTGTTTTTCCATTCGGCAATTTCGCATCATCGATATGCACATTAATGATATTGCCGTTAAATAATGTTTTTCTGGACAAGGTTTTTTCAGTTAGATTCATAAATGTGATTTCTCCTTAATACTATTGAAAGTAGTAGTCGATTGCGTAATATGCAAATTTTTGTGCGAACACAGTTCGCTCCTACATTTCGCAATCTGCTAACTATAAAAGTAGTATAAATATTAACGGGAGGAAAACTTAAATGCAGTATATAGTGTCATCACAAGCAGTCGATAACGGCACGGTACGGGGGCTTATAACTACCTTGCGGGGACGGTATTCATTTCTTGATGCTATGCCTATCGGGCAAAGTGTGCAAAAGCGTGAAATTAGCGGTATAATACTGGGAGGCGGTAGGGAGAGAATTCTTTATGCCGCAGGATTCAGCGGGCAGGATCAACTGCACACACTTGTGCTTTTACGATTTTGTGAGGATTTGTGCAAAGCTCTTGAACGGGGCGAAAGCATAGCCAACATAAAAATTTCAGAGGCTCTTGCAGGGCGAAGTTTGGTGTTTGTACCCCAGGTGAATCCCGACGGTGCCGAAATATCTGTTCACGGGTCAGGTGCGGCCGGAGAAAACGCGCGTATGGTGCGTGAACTGGGCGGGAACACTCCGGGCGCTTGGCATGCGAACGCACGAGGTGTGGACATAAACTATAATTTTAATGCAGGGTGGCAGGAATTGCAGCGCAAGCTGAATAAATGCGGTATTTGCTCGCCCAGTGCAAAAAACTGGAGTGGACAAGCACCGGAAAGTGAACCTGAAACC
>DHNF01000120.1:24138-24879 GCA_002409375.1 Ruminococcaceae bacterium UBA5423 | reverse complement strand
TATCGGTCTGTGTGAGCGAGCAAAATTTCGGCATTTGATTGCACTTAATTCACAAGGGAAAAAAGTTTATTGGAAATACGGTGACAAAACACCAACTTGTTCTCGTGTTATGGCCGAGGTTATGGCCGCGGCGTCCAAATACTCCATGGCAAATCACAAAGAGTCACCGGAGCACGGCGGTTTTATGCAATGGTTTATAGAACACACCGGTCGTCCAGGCTTTACATTCGGGCTGGAGTCACTGTCGTTAGAGCACTTTGAGGACATCTATCAAAAAGTGCAGGAAATGCTGCTGCTTGGTGCTTTGATGTAATGCTCTAGGGGTGAGCTTCACCTTTTCGGTATGCCTCCATTATTTTTTTAAACACTTGTCCGTTAGTCGGAGGTGTCCAGGTGATTGCGTTGGCGCCTGCTTTAATGGTTTCGATTATGCTTTCTTCAGTTGGACCGCCGGTTGCAATTATTGCAAGCTGTGGAAAATTATTGCGTATATAGCGGACAAGTTTAGGTGTGTTTGCGGCGGCGGATACATTGACAATGCGGGCACCGGCCTTGACACGCTCTTCAATATTTTCGTACTCGGACACTACGGTTACGACAACAGGGATGTCTATGCGACGTGTAAGTTCACGCAAAGTATCGTTCTTTATTGGTGCATTTACGACAATTCCGATTGCGCCCTGAAATTCAGCGTGCAGCGCCAAATCTAAAACGCGCACGCCTTGCGTCAATCCACCGCCC
>DHNF01000120.1:21459-24012 GCA_002409375.1 Ruminococcaceae bacterium UBA5423 | reverse complement strand
GCCTTGCGTCAATCCACCGCCCACACCGGCGAACACCGGCATGTCTGCTGCCTGCATTATCGCCTGTGTTATAAGCGGCTGTGGTGTAAACGGGTATACGGCAATTACCGCATCTGCGTTGCAGTTTCTAATAATTGCAACATCAGTTGTGAAAACAAGGGAGCGGATACGCTTGCCAAAAACACGGATGCCGGTACATTCGTGTATGCATTCGGGTACGTGCAGCATAAAGCTGCGTAAATTCCCATGGAATACCGGAGGAGAATGAACATCAATCATATATAACCTCCCACATTTAGTATTTGCTCAATTGTATCAGTAAATAAAAAATAAAAATAGATAAAATTTAAAATTTTTTTAAATTTTTTAACAGTTTTTAAAAAGTCTTATTTTATATGATATACTTTTTGTAATATTATAATTATATTGGGGAAAGGCAATGGTTTTATGAAAAAATTTTTTGAAATTAGTCCACTTGAATTAAGAGAAAATGTATTTAACCAGATTGGTCGTGACTGGATGCTGATTACAGCGGGGCGTAAAGGCGGCTTTAACACCATGACAGCCAGCTGGGGCGGTCTCGGTGTTTTGTGGAACACAAATGTTAGCTTTGTTTTTGTACGCCCTTCACGCTACACATACGAATTTATTGAACGGGAAAAACACTATTCGCTGTCATTTTTCCCTGACGGCAACCGCCGTGCACTGCAGTTTTGCGGTTCACATTCGGGACGCGATACCGACAAGATGGCGTCAACGGGTCTGACTCCGGTGTTTGATGCCCAGGCTCCATATTTTGAGCAATGCAAGTTGTCTTTGATATGCCGCAAGTTGTATTATCAAGATATTAATCCTTCCCACTTTCTCGATCCTGCAATCAGCGGAAATTATTTAAAAGACGATTTTCATCGCGTATATGTCGGAGAAATTATAAAAGTACTGCAAAGCGAGAAATAGACAATTGTATGCGAGTCCGCACCTTGACAACTACTCTTTTTCGGCTTTGTCAGGTTGAGCGGCATTAAGAGCTTCGCGAAGCGTATCAAGCGGCGTGAAGCCCTTTTTTATTTTCACCGCGATATACGGTTTTGCTCCTGCACTAATCAAAACGCGACCTTTAAGAGCCGCCGACATGCGTGAACCTGTCTGCATATCAAGCTGTCGTTGATACAATAGCAAGCTGTCTTGTTGCTGTTTTATTTCATAAATTCCGATATCGGCGGCCATATTGCGCAGCAGTGCAATCTCGACAAGTCCCTGCACAGTCTCGGGAGGCTCGCCAAATCTGTCAATCAGTTCGTCGTATACGTCAAGTGAATCCTCATTTGTTCGAATATCGGCAATGCGCCGATAAATATCCAGCCGCTGGGCAGTTGCACTGATGTAGTTTTCGGGTATATGAGCAGAAATCTGCATATCAATCAGACACTCGGTCTCCCGAGTTGCGCCAGAAGAGTCTTTTTCATTATTTACGGCTTCACTTAGCAACTTTAAATACATATCATATCCCACGGCCTCCATATGTCCGTGCTGTTGTGCTCCGAGAATATTGCCGGCGCCACGGATTTCCATGTCACGCAGTGCAATTTTAAAGCCTGCGCCGAATTCGGTAAAATCGCGTATTGCATTAAGCCTTTTAGAGGCGATATCACTGAGTACTTTTCCGCGTACAAATGTAAGATAGGCGTATGCACGCCGTGTCGAGCGGCCGACCCGGCCGCGAAGCTGATGAAGCTGCGCCAGGCCGAATTTGTCGGCGTTTTCGATAATCAGTGTGTTGACATTGGGGACATCCACGCCGGTTTCAATAATCGTTGTGCATACAAGCACATCAATTTCGTGTTCAATCACCTGACGCCATACATCCGAAAGCTGCTCCTCGGTCATTTTACCATGGGCGATACCTACGCGCGCTTCCGGAATTCTCATTTTTATGCCGGCGGCGACACGCTCGATTGATTCGACACGATTGTGCAGGTAATACACTTGACCACTGCGTCTTAGTTCACGGCGGATTGCATCGGCTATTATCCCACTATCGTATTCAAGCACATAAGTTTGCACCGGACGCCTGTCCTGGGGTGCCTCTTCGATAACTGACATATCACGAATGCCGCTCATTGCCATGTTCAGTGTGCGCGGTATCGGTGTCGCCGATAGTGTAAGAACATCAACATTTGGTAACGCCTCTTTAAGCCTCTCTTTTTGTGCCACTCCAAAACGCTGTTCTTCGTCCACAATTACAAGCCCTACATCACGAAACTCAACATCTTTTGAAAGCAAGCGGTGTGTACCAATAATAATATCTATTTCGCCGCGTTTAAGCGCTTTAAGTGTCTGCTGCTGTTGTTTGGCGGTGCGAAACCGCGAGAGCATATCTATGCGTATGGGAAAGCCCTCAAAACGCTTAAGCATTGTGTTGTAATGTTGGAATGCAAGAATGGTTGTAGGCACAAGAACTGCGCATTGCTTGCCCTGAGTTACACACTTAAAAACAGCGCGCAGAGCAACTTCGGTTTTGCCAAAACCCACATCGCCGCAAAGCAGTCTGTC
>DHNF01000120.1:20832-21257 GCA_002409375.1 Ruminococcaceae bacterium UBA5423 | reverse complement strand
TCGCCGCAAAGCAGTCTGTCCATCGGGACAGTACGCTCCATATCGGCTTTTATTTCTTCGGCGCACCGAAGCTGATCTTCGGTCTCTTCAAATTCAAATCGTCTTTCAAAGTCATATTGCCATTCACCGTCGGGCTCAAACGCAAAACCTTGCATGGCCATCCGTTTTGCATAAAGGGCAATAAGCTCGCGAGCAATATCCTTAACAGCCGTACGCACTCGTGTCTTGGTTTTCTGCCATTCCTGTCCACCCAGCCTATGAAGCTTTACACGCGCGTCTTCCCTTGCTCCGATATACTTTGATACAAGGTCAAGCTGGGTAACGGGAACGTATAGCGTGTCTCCCTTGTCGTATTGTATTTTAATATAATCTTTTATAATGCCCTGAATTTCGAGCGGGTGAATACCCTGATAAATACCAATGCC
>DHNF01000120.1:16468-20704 GCA_002409375.1 Ruminococcaceae bacterium UBA5423 | reverse complement strand
CCCTGATAAATACCAATGCCGTGAGCCTCGTGAACGATATAGTCCCCTGGAGACAGTTCGGATATACTGTGTATTTGCGATGCCTTGTCACGCTTTTTACGGTGGGTTTTAGCTCGCGTTGTCTGCATTCGCCCGTGCGTAATTACTGCGAGATTTGCATCGGGATACTCCATACCCGCCGACAAGCCGCCTTTAATTATAAGCACACGGTTTTTGACTGGCGATTCGGGAGATGGTGCATACAGCGCGGGTATATCTCTTTTAACAAGCTGTCCAGCGAGCGCTTCGGCGTTTTCGGCCTCTGCTCCCGCCAATACAATACAT
The DNA here is from genome assembly GCA_002409375.1 of Ruminococcaceae bacterium UBA5423. Taxonomy (GTDB): domain Bacteria; phylum Bacillota; class Clostridia; order Oscillospirales; family Acutalibacteraceae; genus Avimonas. The sequence continues at coordinate 20,380 of DHNF01000120.1, read as the reverse complement.
GCCATGCCGCGCGAAAGCAAAAATTTGAGATCTTCGACAAGCAGATCAAGGCTTCCTGACCATACAGGAAGTTGTGTAGCGTTAACATTATACAGAGAGTAAAGCTTAATTTCCTGTGATGTGCGGGCAAAAGTATCAAAAACTATGCACCTGTGCTTTTCCAACATTGATTGTACTCCGACTGCATCGAGCATATACTCAGTAAGATTGCGACACAGCTCACCTTCGGATAAAAGCATTTTCACATCTTCGTTATGCTGCCATAAAGCAGTGCGCAGACGTTCACGTATTCCGGATATTTCGGAAACAAAAACAAGCGCATCGGATTGCTCAGCATAATTAAACAATGTTGCAGGGCGGTCATATATTAAAGGAATGTATTTATCTAAAGAGGCAGGGCGTCCGCCGCCTTTCAACCGTCCCGCGTCGGCCAAAAGGTGTTCGCGTGCCGCTGCAGCGTTTTTACCTTTAATATTTGATGCAATTTCTTCGATGCGCAAAGCAAGCATGGCACTGTCATCGGGCATTACTTCGGTGGCAGGTGAAATATAAACCTCGTCAAGCGAAGCAGTGCGCCGTTGGGATAGTATATCATAATAATTTAGAGTGTCTACAGTGTCTCCCCAAAGCTCAAGCCGCACCGGAGCGGGGCAGTCTGCCGGAAATACATCATAAATTCCCCCGCGCTTGGCAAACTGTCCGGCACCCTCAACTTGTTCGCATCTTTCATAACCTGCTTTTATTAAAGCTGCAGCAAGGTCGCTTACTTCAAGCGGCAATCCGGATTTCAATTTTAAGGTTCGTTGTGTAAGGGTGTTGGGCGGCAGTGTAAACTGAACGGCTGCATCTATTACCGAAACCACAATATCATAGTCGCCTGCCGACATTTTCGCAAGCACTGAAAGCCGCTGCTGCTCATATTCTCGTGAGGCTGATTCCATGCTGCGCAATGACAAATCACGTGCAGGCAACAACAAAGAATGCAGACCAAATGCAGCCGCATCCTCACAAACACGTGCAGCCTCAGCTTCATCTGCGACCAGCAGCACTGCCCGCCGGTTAAGAGTTTTGCATATTGTAGAAATAAAATGTGTTTTGTGAATATGAGCTAACCCTGTAACAGTTGCGGGTATGCGACCGGCGCGTATGTCGGCACACAGCGAGTTAAAGGTCGCAAGTCCCGAAAGCCCTTTGTAGAGTATATTCATCCGATACATTCCTTTAAGTAATACTAATATCCGACTAAAAACTTAATATCTTTCCGGACTTTTGCTCCTGACTTGCGTTTCCTCCTTGCCGGGCGTCAGCCCGCTTGGCGTCGTCGGCCATGCCCGACACAAAAAATCCTCAGAAATTATAATAATCTTTTAATCGGATATTAGTATTATCCCACGCCATTAATTATTGGGAGGAGTTTTTTGTAACCGGCAAGCGCCGCCGATGATAGGGACACAGAATACCGGCCATTTAAAAGGAGATTATTTAAAACAGTATTAGGTTGAGTGTTTGTTCATAGCACCGTCTATATCCCCTTGCACAATCATACAGACGGCTTCGGCTGCTTTATTCACTGCATTCAAAACAATATCAGTTTCTTGTTTTGTAAAGCGGGAGAGTACCCACGACGCCATATCATAATCAGGATGAGGCTTTTGACCGATACCAATTTTTATGCGTAAAAATTCATCATTGCCCAACTGCATAATAATACTGCGAACGCCCTTTTGACCGCCATCACTGCCCCTTTGACGTATACGCACGGTGCCAACCGGCAGTGAGGCATCGTCAAACAGCACCATAATCTGTTTGGATTCAAGCTTATAAAACCGAACAGCCTCATTAACGGCATCACCACTTAAATTCATATATGTCTGGGGCATCATCAACATTACGCGCTTGTCACCAATACGCGCTTCACAGCATAATGATTTAAATTTAACTTTATTTATCTTTAACCCAAGTTTTGCAGCAATTGCCTCGATTGCTGCAAAACCTATATTATGCCGGGTGCCCGTGTATTTTTTACCGGGATTGCCAAGCCCGACAATTAGGTAGTCTATCGGACTTGTCTGCTTGTGTTTTAAGAAGAACATTGTATATCTCCCCTCACTTGAGGTCAGTATGAACGTACCAAAACAGGGCGGGGTGAAATGCACCCCGCCATCCTAATGTTTTAAGTATAAATTATTTTAAAAATATTGCAAGCAAAATAATGATATAAACAGTAAATAATTGCCAATAATTATAATTAATTTAAAAAGTAAAGATGTTTTTTTGCCAATAATATAAAAATAAGACAATATCAATGCAAAAAAATGACATAGTAATGTTGGTATTCTTGCAATATTTGTACAAAATCTATATTTATTAAATGTTGGGTAATTATTTATGGAAAAACCATAAAAGATTTGCTATAATATAATGCACTTCTGCATCAACAATAAGGAAACAGCCTTGAAATGGAAATGCAGCAGTCAAAATAGGAGGTAGAAAATAAATGAGCCACAAGTATGTATACCTGTTCAGTGAAGGTAACGGCAGTATGCGAGAGCTTCTTGGCGGCAAAGGTGCTAACCTTGCCGAAATGACAAATCTTGGAATGCCGGTGCCTTTTGGCTTTACTGTCACAACCGAGGCGTGCACACAATATTATGAGGACGACCGCAAAATAAACGACGAAATCCAATCGCAGATTTATGCGGCACTCGAAAAGCTTGAGCAAAAGTCGGGCAAGCGTTTTGGTGATGCCGAAAATCCTCTCCTTGTGTCGGTCCGTTCAGGTTCCCGTGCCTCCATGCCGGGTATGATGGATACGATACTAAACCTCGGTCTTAACGACACCGTAGTAGAGGGACTTGCCAAAAGAACCGGCAACCCCCGCTTTGCTTATGACTCATATCGTCGTTTTGTGCAAATGTTCTCTGACGTTGTCATGGAGCTTTCCAAAAAGGAATTCGAATTAATTATTGATAAAATGAAAGAAGAGCGGGGCATCAGCCTTGACACCGACTTCAGTGCCGACGATATGAAGGAAATGGTCAATAAGTTCAAGGCTTTTTACAAGCAGGCAAAAGGTACAGATTTTCCGTCCGACCCCAAAGAGCAGCTTATGGAAGCTGTCAAGGCCGTCTTCCGTTCATGGGATAATCCGCGTGCCAACTATTACCGCCGCATGAACGACATTCCCTATAACTGGGGCACTGCGGTCAATGTGCAGATGATGGTGTTTGGTAATACCGGCAACAATTCAGGCACGGGTGTGGCATTTACACGCAACGCGGCAACCGGTGAAAATAAGCTGTTTGGCGAATTTCTAATCAATGCTCAGGGCGAGGATGTCGTCGCCGGTATTCGCACGCCTTATCCAATATCCAAGCTTGAGGAATTAATGCCCGATGTTTATAAACAGTTTTTTGAGTTGTCCGAGCGTCTCGAAAAGCATTACCGCGACATGCAGGATATGGAGTTTACGATTGAAGAAGGAAATCTTTTCATGCTTCAAACCCGTAATGGCAAGCGCACTGCCGATGCAGCTTTAAAAATAGCCGTCGATTTAGTCGAAGAGGGAATGATTACCGAGCAAGAGGCTGTAATGCGTGTGGAACCCAAGCAGCTTGACGCTCTGCTGCATCCCCATTTTGACGCCGAAGCACTTAAAATAGCGGAAGTTATGGGCAAAGGCTTACCGGCATCACCGGGCGCTGCCTGCGGTCGTGTGGTGTTCACGGCAGCAGATGCTAAGGCATGGGCTGATAAGGGTGAAAAGGTTATTTTAACACGACTTGAAACATCACCCGAGGATATAGAAGGCATGGATGTTGCGCAAGGTATACTGACCGTACGCGGTGGAATGACTTCACACGCAGCGGTTGTTGCGCGCGGCATGGGCACCTGCTGTGTTTCCGGCTGCGG
>DHNF01000120.1:16028-16354 GCA_002409375.1 Ruminococcaceae bacterium UBA5423 | reverse complement strand
GTTGCGCGCGGCATGGGCACCTGTTGTGTGTCTGGTTGTGGTGATATAAATATTGATTATGAAAACAAACACTTTACACTTAAAGGCAAAACCATAAAAGAGGGCGATTATGTATCTCTGGACGGTTCTACCGGAAACATTTACAGTGGAGAAATTAAAACTGTCGAGGCCTCAATTTCAGGAAACTTTGGTCGGTATATGAAGTGGGCAGATGCGGTACGCGTTCTTAAGGTTCGCGCAAATGCAGATAACCCGCGTGACGCGGCACAGGCGGTTGAATTTGGCGCTGAAGGTATAGGTCTTTGCCGTACCGAGCACATGTTCTT
>DHNF01000120.1:15343-15878 GCA_002409375.1 Ruminococcaceae bacterium UBA5423 | reverse complement strand
GAGCACATGTTCTTCGAGGGCGATCGTATTAAAGCTATGCGTGAAATGATTGTGGCAAAGGATGTTGATACACGCAAAAAGGCTTTGGCAAAAATACTGCCATTACAGCAAAGTGATTTCGAGGCAATGTATGAAGTGCTTGAAGGGCGTCCGATGACGATACGCTTCCTTGATCCCCCATTGCATGAGTTTTTGCCAAGCAAGGATGAGGATATCGCCGAGCTTGCAGATGAGCTTGGAATTACCAAGGCCGAGCTAAAAGAGATTATATTTTCGCTGCACGAGTTTAATCCGATGATGGGACATCGCGGCTGTCGACTGACGGTATCCTATCCTGAAATTGCCGAGATGCAGACAACAGCAGTGATAAACGCTGCAATTAGCATCAGCAAAAAGCATCCGGAATACAACATTGTGCCCGAAATCATGATTCCCTTAGTAGGCGAAATCAAAGAGCTGGCATATGTTAAAAATATTGTTACCTCAACTGCAAACAAGTTGATTGCCGACGCCGGTATAAAAATGGAATATCATG
>DHNF01000120.1:10038-15089 GCA_002409375.1 Ruminococcaceae bacterium UBA5423 | reverse complement strand
ATGACATTTGGTTTCAGCCGTGACGATGCAAGCAAATTCCTCGAAGCATACTACGATAAAAATATTTATGAGGCTGATCCGTTTGCACGCCTTGACCAAACCGGTGTTGGTGAGCTTGTAAAAATGGCTGTACAAAAAGGACGCGCAACGAGGCCTGACCTTAAGCTAGGCATTTGCGGCGAGCATGGCGGTGACCCGTCATCAGTCGAGTTTTGCCACGATATCGGACTTGATTATGTGTCATGCTCACCTTTCCGTGTTCCGATTGCACGGCTTGCTTTAGCCCAGGCTGCAATTAAGTCGAAGAAGGCATAATACTATTCCCAGATAAACCGAAGGTATCGGATTTTCGGTGTATTCCCGAAATCATCTATAATCAACCCCCGTTCATTGCCGTAAATGCGATGAACGGGGGTTCTGTTATGGTGAAGATGGGTAAAGCCCGCCTGTATCGACGGCCATGCGTGATATAAAAAAATTCTTGCAAATTTTAATAATCTTTTAATCGGATAGTTTACAGGCTGACTTCTCCAGCCCATAAACTCAAAAAATGATTAATTTTTGACAGTAGGAAGATTACTTAAATTATTGTTATCTTCGCCATCCGGAAGAGTTCTTAAATACTCGTTGCCTTTTCGGGTTGCAATACCAACGCCTTGGATTTCGCCCGCTTTTGCAAGACTTACGCCCTCTTGTTTATTTATAATTCGACCGTCTGCCAATTGGTATCCAATCACACGTCCACTTTCTTTGACCAATGCCACTATCGGTTGTGCATCTGCTTTTGGTTCAGGGATTTCTTTAAATGACATCATCGGCAATTGAGTTAAATCGTTGTTGTCCAATTAAATTCCCTCCATGCAAAATGTTATTTTATTATCTTAACAATAGTCTTTTACAAAATTACAAATTTATTCGTAAATACTAAACGGCTATAAATCCAAAATATATAAGCACAAGCATGCCGAGCAAAATACGATAATAACCAAATGCCTTAAAGTCATGCCTTTTTATAAAGTTTATAAGAAATTTAATAACAAATATAGAGACAATAAACGCGACTACAAATCCCGTCAGCAGTACACCCCACTCAAGTCCGCTGAACAGCGCAGGATATTGCGTACCGTAGGTTTCGCTGTTCTCAAGTGCGAATTTAATAAGGCGAATGCCGCTGCCGCCTAACATTGCAGGAATTGCCATAAAAAACGAAAATTCTGCCGCGACAAACCGTGATGTGCCCAAAAAAACCGCGCCGAGTATTGTTGAGCCTGATCGAGATGTCCCAGGAACAAGAGCTAACATCTGGCACACACCAATCAGCAATGCGGTTTTATAGCTCATTTGCGAAAAATTATGAATTTTAGGAGTTTGCTTTCTGTTTTCGAGCAATAAAAACAAAAACCCGTATACAATAAGCGCTGCAGCTATTACAAACGGTTTCGATAAAACCCCATCAATAGCATCATCAAACAGCACTCCGATTATGCCTGCGGGTATGCTTGCAACAAGAACCTTGCCCCAAAGAGACAGTGTCAACCTTTTTTCGGTGTCCGACTTTTTTGTTGAAAACGGATTGAGTTTATCAAAATAAAGCACCAACACAGCGAGTATAGAGCCTAATTGTATAAAAACCTTGAATACATTAAAAAATTCACTGTTTCGCTCACTTACAGTGCTAACAGTTATTTTAATAAACTCATCCAAAAGCAACATATGACCTGTGCTGCTTATCGGCAGCCATTCCGTTATGCCCTGCACGATACCCATAAGTACGGATTTCAGAATTTCCATAAATTCGCCCATTCATACCACTTCTTTCAGTCTGGATACTAATAGAAAGCGGGACGGCGACAATTGCCGTCCCTTTATATAAACATCAACTGCTGTATTCTATTCTTACGGCATGCTCACCGTCGACTACAACAGTGATTTTGCGCGGAGGATTATCACAATTATCGACAAGAATACTTGCAATTTTGTCCTCGACTTGCCGCCGAATTGTGCCGCGCAAATCACGCGCACCTCGTTTTCCGCCAAACGCTTTTTTTGCCAAAGCTGCGCATGCCTCGGGTGTCCATGAAAAATTAATGTCACGGTCTTTTAACGGTTCAACAAGCTCATTAAGCATCAGTTGGGCAATGCGTATAAAATCATCGGATGTCAGCGGCGCAAAATAGATCACCTCATCGACGCGGCTTATAAATTCCGGTCTAAGAAAGTCGCTTAGTGCTTTCATTGTGCGTTCGCGAGAAGCCTGGGCGTCTGTTTTGCCAAATCCCATAAGGCTCTCACGGTTCTGGCTGCCGGCATTTGAAGTCATAACTATAATCGTATTTTCAAAATTTACCGTCCGTCCGTGGGCATCGGTCACTCTGCCTTCATCTAAGATTTGAAGCAGAATATTAAGCACGTCGGGGTGTGCCTTTTCTATTTCATCAAACAATATAACCGAATAGGGCTTTCGCCGAACCTTTTCAGTAAGCTGTCCTGCTTCATCGTAGCCGACATAGCCGGGGGGGGAACCGATTATGCGTGAAACAGAATGCTTTTCCATGAATTCCGACATATCAAGCCGTATCATCGTTTCGGGTGTATCAAAAAGCTCTGCTGCAATCACTTTGACAAGCTCTGTTTTGCCAACACCTGTTGGGCCGACAAAAATAAATGATGCGGGCCTGCGCCGCGAACTGATTTGTACGCGGCTGCGGCGTATAGCAGCAGACGCCAGCATGATTGCCTCGTCCTGTCCAATTATTTTTTGACTTAAACTTTTTTCAAGATTTGAAAGCCTTGAAAGCTCACTTTCACGCACTTTGGATGCAGGTATGCCGGTCCAAAGCTCGATTACTTGAGCCAAATCGTCGTCAGTTACCTGAATGCCGGTTGCATCATCTTTTATTTGATTCGCCTGTTTTTCCAACTTCATAAGCTCAGACCGGGTGACTGCGAGCTTTTCATAATCCACGGGTTCGCTGTTTATTTGGGATTCTTCGTCCTGCTTCAAGCTCTCAATATGCTTTGTCAGCTTGGCATACTCGTCAGCTAAATGGTTTCTGAGGGCTGCTGCTGCACAGGCCTCATCAAGCAAATCTATTGCCTTATCGGGTAAAAATCTATCATTTATATATCTTTCGGATAAGGTTACTGCACGGCGAATAAGAGTATCGTCAATGCTCACACTATGAAATTCCTCGTAATAGCTTTTAATGCCCTTTAGCATATTTACCGCATCGTCAATTGATGGCTCCTCGATTGTAACGGGCTGGAAGCGTCGTTCGAGTGCGGCATCCTTTTCGATATGCTTGCGGTATTCGTTAAATGTGGTGGCACCTATAACCTGAATTTCACCGCGTGATAAAGCCGGTTTTAAGATGTTGGCGGCAGACATACTCCCCTCGGCGTCACCTGTACCGACAAGATTGTGAACCTCGTCTATAAACAGTACAATATTGCCCTCTGCTTTAACTTCCTCGACAAGCCCCTTTATCCTGCTTTCAAACTGGCCGCGAAACTGCGTTCCGGCAACCAGCGCCGTTAAATCAAGCAGATGTATCTCCTTATCCATAAGACGGTGTGGAACATTGCCTGCTGCAATTCGCAACGCAAGCCCCTCGGCAATTGCAGTTTTGCCTACACCCGGTTCGCCGATAAGACACGGGTTGTTTTTTGTACGGCGTGTGAGGATTTGCACAACACGGTATATTTCACGGTCACGCCCAACAATCAAATCGATTTCGCCATCGGCTGCACGTTTTGTTAGGTTTGTACAGTAGGTATCAAGAAACTTGCGTTTCTTTTCTTTCTTTTTATTATTATTGCCTGATGGCTTATCCTTTTTATCTTGCTGTAAATCTTTGTTGGACGGCATATTAAATAAGTTTTGCAAAAACGGAAATGTGGCTGCACCGCCGGGAGTAAACCCATCTTCATCTCCGGTTTCCATCAACTCTCCAAGCTGCTGATCCATTTGCTCCATTTCATCTTCCGAAATGCCGAATTTATCCAGCAGTTCGCTAACCGGCTTTATGCCGAGCTCCTTTGCACATACAAGACAAAGGCCGTCGTTAATTGTTTTGTCGCCCTCGAGTCGGGTGATAAATACGACGGCCGTACGATTTTTACAACGAGAACATAACATGTTGAAATCATGCCTTTCTGCGCCGGGCCCCCGCTGTTTGCAAAAGGCATGTTTTTGGCGCAATAAAATTAAAAAATATATGCCGGCTGTTTGTGTCGTCAGGCCGATTTCGTATTATTAGCGGACGCTTCCCTGTCGGCAAAGTTTTTTCTCATTTTAAAGAACACAGCTATATAGTTGACAAAAGCAAACAGCATAAGCAGTGCAACCACGATAACAAGTGTAATAAATAACCATCTTGGCATACCGGGCCAACCGACAATTAATATCATAACACCGTAAAAAGTAAATGTCGAAAGCTTTCCAAACCATCTTGCACCGCGAATTTTTACTCCCCGCCTGAGAAGTATTATCCCGCCCAATGCCTGAAAAAATTCTTTAATAAGACAAATCACAACAAGATAAACCACTTCAGAATAGCGAAGGGCAAGGCAAATTACAACCGTTACCTGTGTTAGTTTGTCTGCTACAGGATCCAAAAGCTTTCCAAGATCGGTAATTTGATTGAAACGGCGCGCAATAATGCCATCGAGCGAGTCGGTCAAGCCCGAAAGCAAAAGAACGCCCAGTGCCCAATATACTAATATGGGATAATTGCTGCTGTTGAGATACAGTATAATAAACACAGGCAGCAGTGCAATGCGGAAAAATGATAGTGCGTTTGGTATATTCATTTTAAATTCTATATTTAAAAAGCTCATAGCCTAAAAGTCATATCCTTTCGATTTGATCGCGCTGTATGTTATACTGATTTAGCGCCAAACATCGAATACAATTTATTGGTGACTGGGTTAATCTTTTCTACTCTGTGCACAATTTTAGTTTCGTTCATTACGGCGCGAGTAAGCTTGTCTTCGTTGTCTGACGAAGTCGCAATAAGACTCATAACCGAAACCGCAACAAAGACAAGTAC
>DHNF01000120.1:6513-9906 GCA_002409375.1 Ruminococcaceae bacterium UBA5423 | reverse complement strand
AAGTACAAGCCCCTGAACGGCACCCAGCATTGCGCCAAGCACCCCGTCGGTCTGGCGCAGTACAGGCAGGCGGAATATTCGGCTCACAATAGATGCAGCAATTCCTATGAGTATCGCTAATATTACAAAAAGAATAAAAAAGCTCAAAACACGAAGCAGTGAAACGGCAGCAGGGCGTACCACCCTTTGCTCAATTGTGCGTGAAAGCACCTGCACTGAGTCGCTTAGCGATCCCTCAAGCTTGCCTTTCATCTGATCGGGCGTGCCCAAATCGAAAAGCTTTAGTGCATTAATTACAGCACCCGGCAAATTATCAATGACGCCTTCCAGCGCATTGTCAACGGACTCTGCTCCCGTCTTTTCAATTTGAGACGAAATTCCTTTTTGTATTGAATTTGATATCATGCCATCGTAAATCCCAGAAGCCAGGGGAGCACTGATTCCCCACGCAATTAGAGCAGCTGCTATGCAGCCGATTAACCTAATAATCGTATTGAAAAATCCGCGACGGTAACCCATCCAGATTGCCAGCAGAAAAATTATTATGACCACACCATCAAGTATATATGCCATATTTGTCACCGCTTCCTTTCGATACCGGCCAATGGATTTTAGTTACAGTATATCATAACTTTATTTTCAGTACAACAGTTCAGCGTAGTTGTGAATGCATTTATTTTAGTTTTTTTAACCTCGTGGTACAGTGTATTCGTTTAGTGATGTCAATCCCAAAATTATGGCTTTGCCGTCCATAGCACAAACAATGCGGCTATCACGCATAATGTCAATTGTGTTGATAACTCCCGCCGGGTTTACATGATATAAATGCTCTGATGTTAGCACCAAAACGCCGAAAACTTGGGGCGCAATGTTGCGGAACGATCCCTGGAACGATGCAGTATATGCAATGTCACCAGAGGGATTTACCGTCATAATATCTCCACCCTTGGAGCAGCCAAAATCACGCAGCACAACAGATATTGCACTTTCACCAATCGTGTACCCGATAAGCTCTCGGTCGTCGAATCCGTGGTTTTGTTGTATGGTGCCGCTTTTGTTGCATACCCAAATCTCTCTGTCCCCAACTGCAGCGACCGTGCCGTTTGGGAAAAAATCAACCGAAAACAGCATTGTGTCTCTTATGTGATATTTGGCGACCGGATCCTCTTTATTAAAATCAAATATCAGCAAAGAGCTTTCCATTGCGCCCGTCTCGGCCGAGATACCCACAACGGCAAGAGATTCACCGTCGGGGCTTATCGCAATATCCAAAACAATCAACTCGGTGTTGTACCGATGGAAAATTTTCTCCCTATTATGATTATATGCCACAACCTCAGAAGTATATCCTTTGGTTGAATCAGTAGCCAATGCATATTTGCCGTCGTCGGACATAGCTGCGCTTGTTATGTGGTTGTCAAGTGTCATTTCTAACACCGTAGACGCGCGCGTTTCTATTCGCAACCTGTTGCCCGAAGTATCGTATATTATAATCCATTTGCCTGCCGTGCGCAGAACCGGGCGCGAAAAGCCGTGATGTCTTTGCAAAAGTCTGCCGCCTTTATCGTTAAATAAAACAAGCGAGGTGTCGGTTAGCAGCGCAAGTCCGTCCTTTGAATGTGTCATGCTTAAAACCGAGCTGCCTGTAATATCCACAGGAAAGCCATCACCTTTTTGACCGCCTGCAAGCGTATCGTTCAGCCAATATAACATGCTTTCCGGTGAAAGGCTGTTCCAGTTTATGCTAACGTAACACACACATGTTATTAAAGCGGCAACAATCAAAAGCCTTACAAGCACGCGCAACAAGCTGTGCCGCCTCCGTCTTTGTCGACCGGGCAGCACCTCAAGCTCAATCATGTCATCATTTGCATGTGACGCAGATTTTGGACGAGTTATTGTAATATCACGTTTTGAAGCCATGTTACTCCTCCGGATATATTGACCGAATCAATAAAAAATCTTGTCAAGTATCAATCCGCAGGCGGGAGCTGTTGCGCCTGCAGCAGGTCTTGTGTGTGCCTTTAAAATATCTGGTATGCAGCTGTATGGCAGCTTTCCTGCATCAATTTCAAGCAGTGTCCCCGCAATTATTCGAACCATGTTGTATAAAAATCCATTTGCCTGTATGGTCAAAACTACGAGCTCGCCGCATTGTGAAAATTCACATTTATACACATGACGCACCTTGTTGCAGACGCTGCTACCCGCAGCACAGAATGAAGAATAATCATGCTCACCCAAAAAATCAGTAGCCGACTCATTAAGTTTTTCAACATCAATAGGGCGTCGGATATGCAGTGCCAGTCCGTCCCAAAACGGGTTGCGCGCCGGGGAGTTCCATATCCTATATAAATATTGTTTTGATTTCGCGCAATATCTCGGGTGAAAATCGGCATCTACTTCGCAGCAGTTATAAACTGCAATATCACAAGGCAAGTGTGCGTTAAGCGCTGAAACCATTTTATCGCCACAAAGCTTAGAATCGGTGTCGGTGGTACAGCAATACATGCTTGCATGCACCCCGGCATCGGTTCGGCTGCACCCTATAACGTCCGAACGGTATCCGGTAACACGCTCTATTGCGTCCTGAAGCACGCTTTGTACTGTAAGTGCGTTTTTCTGGACCTGCCAGCCGTGGTAACGGGTGCCGATAAAGCGCAATGTAAACAGTAATCTCGGCATGCCTTTGACCTCATTTTTATATTAGTATTAAATAACCGGCGAAAGAATAAAATTTAAAACAATTAACCCTGCTGCCATCAAAATAACAACCGCTATACATATAATATCGGTTATTCGCATATGCATCTGTTTCATGCGAGTGCGGCCCTCTCCGCCGCGGTAGCAGCGGCATTCCATTGCCGTTGCAAGCTCATATGCACGGCGAAACGATGATACAAACAGCGGGATAAGAATTGGAATAAGAGCTCGTATCCGTTGCATCAGCCCACCGCTTTCCAAATCTGCTCCGCGGGCTTTTTGGGCCGACATAATCTTGTCGGTTTCCTCAATTAAAGTTGGAATAAACCTAAGTGCAATCGTCATCATCATTGCAAGCTCGTGGACATTAAGACGCACCACTTTGAGCGGAGACAACAGCCGTTCGAGCGCGTCGGTCAGCGTGGTTGGTGATGTTGTATATGTGAGCAACGAGCTCCCCGCAATCAAACATATAATACGAATTGCAATAAATGCTGCGGTCGTAAGCCCTTGCGTTGTTATATGGATAAATGCCCAGTCAAACAAAGCTGTGCCTTCTGTAACATAAAAAATATTTAATGCCGAAGTAAATACTATTAACGGCAATATAGGCTTTATGCTCCTTAAAATAAGCTTGGCAGGCAAACGGGAAAGCAGTATCGTAAAAATCAAAAATCCAACGACGACTGC
>DHNF01000120.1:0-6375 GCA_002409375.1 Ruminococcaceae bacterium UBA5423 | reverse complement strand
CAAAAATCCAACGACGACTGAAAGCCCCGCCCAGTTTTTGGGTATAAAGACAGCGGCAATATATGCAAATGTGAGTACCAGCTTGACGCGCGCGTCCATACGATGCAGCAAAGAGTTGCCGGGAAAAAACTGACCGATTGTGATGCCACTAAGCATTGGCACTGCCTCCTTTCTTTAGAAGGGGCAGAAGGCGGTCATAGGCCTGCTTTACTGTATAAGCATTTGGCCCTACATTAAATCCTTTTTTGCGCAAACTCATAAATATGCGTGTGACGGCCGGTACATCCAAGCCAATCGACTCAAGCTCATGTGCACGTGAAAAAACTTCGGCCGTTTCGTCGAGCATCACTATACGCCCGTGATTCATAACAAGTACTTTTTTTGCCGAGCGTGCAATATCCTCCATATTGTGCGAAACCAGCAGCACGGTGGTTTGGTTTTGTTTTTGATAGTCAAGTATTTGCTGCAATATCATATCGCGCCCTCGCGGGTCAAGCCCTGCTGTCGGCTCGTCAAGTATAAGCACATCAGGCTGCATCGCCATAACTCCGGCAATTGCGACGCGGCGTTTTTCACCGCCCGACAGTTCAAAAGGAGATTTTTGCAAAAGTTCTTCACGCAGCCCGACAAATTGTGCTGCCAATCGAACGCGTTTGTCTATTTCATCGTCGTTATTAAGTCCCATATTCTTAGGGCCAAACGCAATGTCCTTATAAGCCGTTTCCTCAAAAAGCTGGTGTTCGGGATACTGGAAAACCAGACCGACCTTAAAGCGCACCGAACGGATTTTTTTTGGCTGCTGCCAAATGTCTACTCCACTTACAAGCACCTGCCCTGATGTCGGACGCAACAGGCCGTTGAGATGCTGTACAAGAGTGGACTTTCCCGAGCCGGTATGGCCGATAATGCCTATAAAATCGCCTTTTTGGGCAGCAAATGTTATATCAGTTATTGCATCCTTGTGAAAGGGCGTGCCCGGAGAATAGGTGTATGAAAGATTGCGTGTTTCAATTACGGGCATTGTTTTCCTCCAAAATCTGTAATAATGCCGTTGTGCATTCCTCGACGGTAAGGATACCCTCAGGCAGTGGTATGCCCTGCCCCAGCAAGTCATAACAGAGTTCGGTAGGTTGGGGCACGTCAAGACCGACAGCACGCAGCTTGTCCACTTTTGAAAACACCTCGCGCGGCGTGCCCTGCATAATAATTTGTCCGTGCTCCATTACAACGACGCGGTCTGCATTTGCTGCCTCATCCATGTAATGTGTGATGAGCACAACGGTCATGCCGCGTTCGCGGTTAAGACGGGATATTGTTTCGAGCACTTCTTTCCTGCCCTGTGGGTCAAGCATTGCAGTCGGTTCGTCGAGCACAAGGCAATCGGGCTGCATTGCGAGAATTCCAGCAATTGCAACACGTTGCTTTTGACCGCCAGACAACTTATGCGGCGCATGCTCCTTGTAGTCCAACATGCCCACAGTACTGAGTGCGTCGTGTACGCGTCGAACTATTTCGTCAGGCTCCAGCCCTAAGTTTTCCGGTCCAAATGCAATATCCTCCTCGACAATTGTGGACACAAGCTGATTGTCGGGATTTTGCAGCACCATTCCGACCATTCGCCGGATTTCATATATATTGTGCTCATCCGAAGTTTTTTTACCGTCAACAAGCACATGTCCACCGGTTGGAAGCAGCAATGCGTTAAAGTGCTTGGCCAGGGTTGATTTACCCGAGCCATTATGCCCCAAAACAGCAACAAATTCGCCCATTTTTATATCAAGGTTAATGTTGTCGAGTACCGTTAAGGATTGTGCCGCGCCTTCTTCATTGTCAGTATCATAATGAAAGCGTACGCCCTCAGCTTTTATAATAGCCATATAAATTTCACCTATTAAATTCTTGTTAGCCGATTGCCTTTTGTATGCTGTCAGCAAGTGAAAGGGCGAGTCGGTTTATGTTTGAAAAGTCGCGTCCCTCAACCATAACGCGTATAAGTGGCTCGGTACCGGATGCACGCACCAGCACGCGTCCATCCTTGCCTAAGCTATTTCCCGCTTGCTCGATTAAAGATGCGAGAGCTGAATCGGCTGCATAACAAATCTTTTGCTCGGCGTCTGCCTTTACATTTACCATAACCTGCGGATAGCTTTCCATCATATTACTAATATCCGAAAGCCTACACCCGCGATGCTGGCACAGTGAGAGCAGTTTTATTGCGGTTAGCTGTCCATCGCCGGTTGTTGCGTGCTTGCGGAATATAATATGCCCGGATTGCTCTCCTCCGATGTCGTAGCCGTTTTTAAGCATTTCCTCAAGGACATAACGGTCGCCGACTTTAGTGGTTACCGGAATTATGCCATGCTCTTCGAAGAAACGAAACAGTCCAAAGTTAGACATTACAGTGACAACAGCAGCGCTACCGTCCAGTTGGCCTCTTTCCTTCATGTCAAAGGAGAGCGCAGCTATTATTTTGTCGCCGTCAACGAGGTTGCCCTTTTCGTCAACCGCAAGGCAGCGGTCGGCATCACCGTCAAATGCTATTCCTGCAAAAAATTTCAGTTTTTTTACATGTTCGACTAACATTTCCATATGTGTTGAGCCGCATTTCGCGTTTATGTTAATTCCGTCAGGCGAATTGTTAATAAATACACACTCGGCGCCAAGTGCCGAAAACAGTTTTTGCGCTGTTGCGCTGGCCGACCCGTTTGCACAATCAACGACTAAACGCATTCCCTTTAAATCAATATCTACTGTGCTCAGCAGGTGTGCAACATAATCATCAACCGCGGTATCACAATAGTGAATACGCCCAACATCGCCGCCTACAGGGCAGGGGGGTGTTCGGCTGCCGTCAAGGACTATGGATTCAATCTCATGTTCAAGAGCGTCGGAAAGTTTGTACCCCTCGCTGTTGAAAAGCTTGATACCGTTGTATTCGCAGGGGTTGTGCGAAGCCGAAATCATAACACCGGCATCGGCTTTATACTTTTTTACGAGATATGCCACAGCAGGTGTCGGCACAACTCCCATCAGCATCACATCTGCGCCCACAGAGCATAGTCCGGCCGCCATTGCCGATTCAAGCATGTCGCAGGATCGGCGGGTATCTTTGCCTATAATAATGCGCGGGTGGCGATGCTCGTTGTCGATAAGCGCCATTGCCGCCGCACGCCCAATAGCTATTGCAAGCTCACAATTTAGTTCTGTATTGGCAACACCGCGAGCACCGTCGGTACCGAACAATCTTCCCATAAAAATTCTTCCTCTCTTCGGCTAAAATGTCATTTGACCGCTGCACTCCAGCCCTAAATGGCTGTATGCAGCGGGCAAAACCACGCGCCCACGCGGTGTGCGGCTTAAAAAGCCAATTTGCATAAGATATGGTTCGTATACATCTTCTATTGTAACCGATTCTTCACCTATTACTGCCGCAATTGTATCCAACCCAACCGGGCCTCCTCCATAATGCTTTATCATGGATTCAAGCATGTGCCGGTCAATCATATCAAGACCCAGTTCATCTATTTCCAACCTGTCCAGAGCATTGCGTGCAGATTCTATAGTAATCGGCCCTTCACTTATTACTTGGGCAAAGTCTCTGACACGCTTAAGCAGGCGGTTGGCGATACGTGGCGTCCCGCGTGAGCGTGCCGCAATTTCAAGAGCGCCTTCATCGTCACACTCAATATCGAGGATGTGTGCGCTGCGTCTAACAATTGTCGCAAGATCCTCAGGGGTATACAGCTCAAGCCGCAGCACAACTCCAAATCTGTCCCGCAGCGGTGCCGAAATTTGTCCGGCGCGCGTTGTTGCACCGATAAGTGTAAAATGAGGTAAAGGCAAATGAATTGAAAGTGCACCCTGCCCTTTGCCGTTGATTATGTCGATTGAGAAATCCTCCATCGCAGGATACAATATTTCCTCAACCATGCGTGACAGACGATGTATTTCGTCAATAAACAGCACGTCGCCCTCTTCAAGATTTGTCAGCATTGCGGCTAAGTCGCCGGGTCGTTCGATTGCCGGACCCGAAGTTATGCGTATGTTCACGTTCATTTCATTGGCAATAATGCCCGCAAGCGTTGTTTTGCCAAGGCCTGGCGGGCCGTAAAGCAGCGCATGGTCAAGGGCCTCGCCGCGCTGACGGGCAGCATCGATAAAAACGGACAGGTTTTCTTTAACCTTTGATTGTCCGATAAATTCGCTGAGAGCCCGCGGGCGTAGAGGATTATCGACCTCGTCTTCGGGCAAGTATGAGGTTGTCACCATCCTGTTCTCCATATCCATTTCCAAGGCTTAATCCCTCATTTCAGCCGCGTTTGGCCAGTGACTTAAGTGCTTCGCGTACCAGTGTGTCAACCGGCAAAGAGCTGTCCAGCCGGCCGACTGCCGATGATGATTCTCCTACTGAAAACCCAAGTACCGTAAGGGCGTTGACAGCCTCTGTCGCATTGCCCGAAGCAGATTGAACACCTGTAAACCCTTGCGCTCCGGTTAAATCCGACGTCTGCAAGGCGCCAAATTTATCCTTTAACTCGAGCACTATACGTTGAGCAAGCTTTGGACCTATACCTTGAGCACATGTCAATGTTTTGTAGTCCCCCGATGCAATGGCCATTGCCACACGCTCGGGCGAGAGCTCGGACAATATTGAAAGTGCGGCCTTTGGCCCTATGCCGGTAACCGATGTTAATTGCTTAAAGCAATTAAGCTCCGCCCTGTCGGTAAAACCAAAAAGCTCTATAGCATCATCTCGAACATTCATAACTGTATTAAGTGTTGTTTGTTCGCCCAAAGCGGGAAGCCGGCGAGCTGTTGTCATTGTAATACGGCAGTTAAATCCCACTCCGCCGCATTCTATAACAGCGATACCGGACTGATTTACAATTAATTTTCCGTGTACACTGTAAAGCATTGATAATCCTCCGTTGCTAAGCCAATCCGGCCAGCCGTCTTTTAAGCGGTGTTCCACAGGTTTGTGCGTGGCAAATGGCTATTGCAAGCGCGTCGGCGGCATCGTCGGGGTGGGGTGTTTCTGTCAGTCTTAAAAGCCGCCTTGTCATTTCCATTACCTGTAGCTTTTGCGCCTTGCCGTATCCTGTGACAGCCGATTTTACCTGAAGCGGTGTGTATTCGCAAATCTCAATGCCGTTAAGCTGGGCGCTAAGCATAATTACTCCGCGCGCCTGGGCAACGTCAATTGCAGTTTTTTGGTTATTTTTAAAATAGAGTTTTTCTATGGCAACCGAATGGGGGTGATGTTTTGCAATCAACAGGCAAAGTTCGTTGTAAATACACTCAAGCCTTAAAGGAAAGTTCATTTTTGCAGGGGTAGAGATTGTACCAAAATCAATCATATGATACCGTGCACGCTCATAGCGTATACAACCCCAACCCACAGTTGCATAGCCGGGGTCAATTCCCAGTATAACCAAGCAAAAACACCCCTTTCCGTTCGTATGATTATATCATATTACAAGGGGAGGGGCAACATTAAACTGTTTTGCTGCAATGTAATAAACAATATTCGTGCGCACGTCTGCGCGTTTTATACAGGTTATTCGGAACTACCGGTTATAAGCATACTGATTGCATTAACAGCAGCGGCCGCCGCATGGGAGGTGTCGTGTACAGCCTCTTCGTTTTTTAACTCCTGATTCCATAACACGTGCAGCACACAACCGGCATGTAACCCTCTTGAAGCCGCAACCGCAAACAGTGTTGCCGACTCCATTTCCGAGGCAAGGCAGCCTGCCTTTATATACGCCCGCCATTTGGTTTTAAGCTCATATCCCACCGGTGAACCTTCTGGGCGGTGCTGTCCGTAAAAAGAATCCTTGCAATGCACAACACCGGCATGCACGCGCCGTCCGGATTTGCGTGCAGCAGGCGTCAAAGCTGCTGTAACATTAAAATCAGAAACGGCCGGGAACTCAATAGGCAAATATTCTTGTGAGGTGCCCTCTTGCCGGATTGCAGCAGTAGCGATAACAAGGTCGCCGGCACGCACCTGTTTTGCCATGCCGCCGCACGTGCCCACCCGTATCATTGTATGCACGCCTATATTATTTAGCTCTTCTACGCAAATAGCAGTTGACGGACCACCAATACCGTGAGACACAACAAGCACGCGTTCTCCTTCAAGTGTCCCCGCCCATGTCGTATACTCACGGTTGCTACAGACAAATTCGGGTGAGTCAAGCATATCGGCAATGCTCTTAACCCTCCCTGGATCCCCTGTCAGTATTGCATATTCAGCGCCTTGATCGCGTGACAGTCCCAAGTGATACATTTTTTCACGGTTCATATCCATTCAAACAACCTCCTTTAGCTGTTGTGAACTATGGTCGTCATTATACTGATTCTCATTAAAAA
>DHNF01000168.1:8840-9657 GCA_002409375.1 Ruminococcaceae bacterium UBA5423 | reverse complement strand
TTTTTAACAAGAAACAGTATAATGATAATGTGTTTGATTAGATGTGAAAAACAACTGGGCGGCCAAAGGCCGCCCAGTTTTCTGATAGCTGCAGTTTGGAAAACTGCGTTAACAATTAGTTATGTGCTGCAAATGCCTCGCTGAGCAAATTAACAGCATCCTGCCATCTGCCGTCGCTTGAACTTCCGCCCATAACAACTGCTATTACTTCTACACCGTTTCTTTTTGCACTTACAATTACGCAGTGTCCTGCCTCGTTGGTAAAGCCGGTTTTCATTCCGGTTGCTCCTTCAAAGTAAAACGAACTTGATGGATTGAGAATTGCATTAGAGTTTTTGAAAGTCATTTTCTCTCCTGAAAGCAAGATATGACTTGCAGAAGTTTTGGCCATGGTTTGTTTTAGATTTTCATACTCGATTGCAGCCTTAGCAATCTCAAGCATGTCGGCCGCAGTGGTATAATGATCGGGGGAATAGAAACCATCGGGATTAGAAAATTGACTGTTGACGGCTCCGAGCTGATGTGCCTTTTGATTCATTTTATCGGTAAATGCAAACAATGCTTCTAAATCACTTATTTCCGTGTTGCCGCTGAGCTTGCGACCGATATGAGCAGCAATGCTGTATGCCGCATCGTTACCAGAAGGCAGTAACATTGCATCGATAATCATATCACGAGTCATTCTAAACCCAGGTTCAAGATATGCCAAGCTGGAGCCCTTTTGGACAAGAGATATCTCGCTTCCGACGACAAACTCTTCGTCGGACGTGCACTCTTCTGTCGCTATAATAGCAGTAAGCAACTTGGTTAAACTGGC
>DHNF01000168.1:8111-8716 GCA_002409375.1 Ruminococcaceae bacterium UBA5423 | reverse complement strand
GTAAGCAACTTGGTTAAACTGGCCGGATAACACTTCATATCAGCGTTTTGACTATACATTAATGCAGAATGAGTAACATCATACACCGCAACCCGAGGTGACGACAGCGTGGCATTAACCGCAATCGTGGGATGTGTTGTGGTCGTGGTAATAGTTGTTGTTTGGGTAGTATGCGGCGGGGCAGATATCGGCTGCTCACCTGTGGTTATCGCTTTTATACCTCGAACAACCTGCCAGCCTAGTAATACAGATACACCTATTACAACCAAAAATAAAGAAACTACTCCAATCCTGCGCATTGTACGCCTCTTGCGTGAACGCTTAAGCTTGTTGTAGCCGCCTGATTTCATAAGAATATACCCTTTCGTTTATAGAATAACATAGTTATTATACTATAAAATTGCCTGTTTTTAAATGCCTATTATTGGAGAAGTAAGCACCCTGCAATTTTAATATCTCTGCAACGGAGCGCTGGGGACAGCGCTCCCTACTAATTGAGGCGGAACGCTGGGGACAGCGCTTCCCTACACTCAAAAAAAGTGCCAAGATTTTCATGGGTGTTTTATGAAAACCTTGCATCAGGCATTAATACTGATTCTCATTAA
>DHNF01000168.1:4822-7809 GCA_002409375.1 Ruminococcaceae bacterium UBA5423 | reverse complement strand
ATACAATTTGTATACTGTATGACTTTTTATACGGCGTGTTATATTGCTTGAGTGAGAATTAGGTGTTTTTCATAATAATGCTTTCGACTGAGTTGGCAACATGCTCACAGGTGTCACAGCACTTTTCCATACGGTCGAATATTTCACGCCATATCAATAGCTGGACAGCATCTTTTGTTCCCATATGAAGTTTGCGAACAGCTTTTGTATACAGTGCATCACCCTCCTCCTCAAGACGATTGATTTCTACAATGTTTTTAGAAATTGATCCTGATTTGCGGAAATTGCGAAATTCGTGCATCATTTCTTTCATCGCTTCGCAGCATCTGTAAATCAACTGCGAAAATTCAAGAGCATCATCCCGTATTGACAATACGTTGAACATATAAAGGCGAAGGAGTACGTCCTCAACGTTATCGGTAACATCATCAAGCAACTGCGATAGTTGCATAATGTCCTCACGCTCTATCGGAGTAATAAAGGCACGCACGAGTGCGCGGTTTAATTCGTGTTTTGCCACATCGGCAGCGTGTTCAACTGCGTGCATTTCTTTCATTTTTTCTTTGAGGGAATCAGGGTCATAGTTTTGCATGACATTTTGCAGAATGTCGGCAGCCTGAGCTGAATACTCAGCCGCACGGGTAAAAGTTTTAAAATAATCAAAATCATTCTTTCTTGACATTTATTCTCATCCTTTCTTTATTGTACGGTCTTTAAAATATCCAGATGAAAAGCCTCGCCATTAGCAGGCCGATAAGTCCGCAGCCCGGAAAAGTCAAAATCCAGGTCAAGACCATTTCTTTGACGACGCCCCAGTTAACCGAAGATAGACGCTTTGCTGCGCCCACTCCCATTATAGCGGTGGTTTTCGTGTGTGTTGTGCTTACGGGTATACCGGAAAGTGATGACAGCAAAAGGCAGCCGGCAGCAGCCAGGTCGGCTGAAAAGCCCTGATATGTTTCTAACCGGACCATATCCATACCAACCGCCTTAATGAT
The DNA here is from genome assembly GCA_002409375.1 of Ruminococcaceae bacterium UBA5423. Lineage (GTDB taxonomy): Bacteria > Bacillota > Clostridia > Oscillospirales > Acutalibacteraceae > Avimonas. The sequence continues at coordinate 6,811 of DHNF01000168.1, read as the reverse complement.
GCGATATCCGCCTATCGAGGTGCCAACCGCCATAACTACCGAACACAGCAGCATAAGCCAGATGGGTATTGTAAAGTTTTCAACATTTGCCTGCCCTTTTGACAGGAACATTCCGAGAAGAAAAACGCTCATGAACTTTTGACCGTCCTGTGCACCGTGCATAAATGCCATCGCGGCGCCTCCTCCAATCTGGGCACCGCGAAAGAACTTTGTCGTTTTTCTTCTGTCAAAACCGCGGAAAGCAAATGCAGTCAGTTTGGCAGTTGCCCAACCTGAACCGAAACCAAGGGCCGTTGAAAGACCAAGTCCGTAAACTACCTTTATCCATTCTGATCCGTTTATTCCACCGAGTCCACCCTGCAGAGCAATGGCGGCACCCGAAATACCGGCAATAAGCGCATGGCTTTCACTTGTTGGTATGCCAAAATACCATGCCGCAGTAGCCCATACGACGATTGCAAACAACGCTGCACACAATGCAATTAACGCATCATGCGAGTCCCCGCCGAAATCCACCATATTATATACCGTCTGAGCAACTGTTGCATTTATTAATGTCATAACAAGCACGCCAAAAAAATTGAATACTGCCGCCATAATTATAGCGGGTCTTGGTCCGATTGCACGGGTAGAAACGCAGGTAGCAATGGCATTTGGTGCATCGGTCCAGCCGTTTACAAAAATGACTCCCATAGTAAGCAGTGCCGTAATCATCAACGCCGGATTGGCAACCAAATCAGATATAAACTGCATAAACGTCATTTATGGATCCTCCAATGTTTTTTGGCAATTATTTACTCGCTTTTAATCATCATTAGTATACCTTTTTTGACAACTTATGAAAAGGGGTAATTATTATTTTTATAATATTAACTAAAAACTATTCACCTTTGTCTATTAATGTAGCTGCTCGGAAAAATATAAAATTCAAAAACCCTACCGCAATAAAGAAAACCCGAAAATGCTGCGCAAAACAGATTCCGGGTTTTCTTTAGGCGATTTATTCTGATGTGGGGGTTAATGGGTTATCTGACGGTATATCTTTTAATTTTTGAAACACAAATCCTTTTTCGTCTGCATCCACCTCAATTGTGTCTCCGGCTTTAAATTTACCCTCAAGCAGACTTTCTGCCAAAGCGTCCTCTATTTTGGATTGGATTGCCCTGCGCAATGGTCGGGCGCCATACACTGCGTCAAACCCTTCATCTGAAATTTGTTCGATTGCAGAATCTGTAACAGTGATTTTCATATCCATATCCGCCATACGCTTTTCAAGAATTTTGAGCATGCGCTTTGCTATTTCTTTAATGTCTTTCTTTGTCAGCTTGTTAAAGACGATAATATCATCTACACGGTTAAGGAATTCCGGACGAAACTGGCGTTTTAGTTCCGACATTACATTGTCCCTGATACGTTTTTTTTCGGATTCGTCCACCTCGTCACCTGTTGTTGCGGCCGTGCTGCCGAAACCAAGCCCATGCTTTTCTGTAATAAGCCGAGCGCCGACGTTGGATGTCATGATAATAACCGTGTTTTTAAAATCAACACGACGTCCCTGTGCGTCGGTCAGTATGCCGTCCTCAAGAATCTGAAGCAGAATATTGAACACATCCGGATGCGCCTTTTCAATTTCATCAAACAGCAGCACCGAATACGGCTTGCGGCGTACTTTTTCGGTTAGCTGCCCGCCCTCGTCATAGCCTACATATCCGGGCGGTGACCCAACCAAGCGAGATACGGTATGCTTTTCCATATATTCAGACATGTCGAGGCGAATCATTGCATCTTCGTCACCAAACATTGCCTCTGCAAGTGCTTTACACAGCTCGGTTTTTCCGACGCCTGTCGGCCCTAAGAAAATAAACGATCCGGTCGGCCTTTTGGGATCCTTTAGTCCGACACGCCCACGGCGAATGGCCTTGGAAACAGCAGTCACGGCTTCATGCTGCCCAACTATTCTCTTATGCAAAATGTGTTTTCAAGGCTACC
>DHNF01000168.1:4331-4610 GCA_002409375.1 Ruminococcaceae bacterium UBA5423 | reverse complement strand
CAATTTCGGCAATTTCGTTTTCATTAACCTGACCTGTGATTCCCGAGTTTTTGTCCTGCCAGCTTTTCTTCATTTCATTGAGTTTATCCTCAATTTCTTTTTGCTGGTCTCGTAAACGCGCTGCTCGTTCAAAATCCTGTTCATTAACTGCGGATTTCTTCTCCTCGTCCAGCCGTTTTACTTCGTCCTCAAGCTTTTTTAAATCAGGGGGAGGAGTAAATGCACGCAACCTCACGCGGGAGGCGGCTTCGTCCACCAGGTCGATAGCCTTGTCCGGCA
>DHNF01000168.1:2707-4312 GCA_002409375.1 Ruminococcaceae bacterium UBA5423 | reverse complement strand
CTTGACGGCCTCGCGCTCGATCTGCAGCTGGATCAGGCGACGGTCAAGACGGTCCATGACTTCCGGCTTGGAGTCGATTTCCATCTTGATGCGCGCGGCAGCCTCGTCGATCAGGTCGATAGCCTTGTCCGGCAGATACCTATCCGATATATAGCGTACCGACAACCGGACGGCCGCTTTTATTGCCTCATCAGTAATTTTTACTTTATGATGCGCTTCATATTTATCTCGAAGCCCGCGAAGTATAAGTTCGGTTTCATCGGGCGTGGGCTCCCCCACCATAACCGGTTGAAAACGGCGTTCCAAAGCTGCGTCTTTTTCGATATGCTTGCGGTATTCGTCAAGTGTGGTTGCACCAATAACTTGCAGTTCTCCGCGGGCGAGGGATGGCTTTAAAATATTGGCTGCATCCACCGCACCTTCAGCAGCGCCCGCTCCGATTAATGTGTGAATTTCGTCAATAAACAGTATGACATCTCCCGCCTTGGTCACCTCATCAATTGCATTTTTTATGCGTTCTTCAAAATCACCGCGGTACTTAGTGCCTGCAATCATACCTGTCAAATCCAAAGTCACAACACGTTTGCCATGTAGAAGCTCCGGCACTTCGTCAGCGGCAATTTTTTGGGCAAGTCCCTCTGCAATCGCGGTTTTACCCACTCCCGGTTCACCAATCAAACATGGGTTGTTTTTTGTGCGTCTTGATAAAATCTGAATTACACGCTCAATTTCCTGCGAGCGTCCGATTATCGGATCCATACGCCCCTCTTTTGCAAGACGAGTTAAATCTCTGCCAAACTGGTCGAGAGTTGGGGTTTTACCCTTGCCATGAAAACTTGGCGCCTTGCCGCCGCGCACATTTTCGGAAGCAGTTTGCGGAGGATTCATTCCGATAACCTGCGCTATGTCGTTGAACAAATCATCGACTCTTGCGCCCAAAGATGCAAGCAACCTAACTGCCACACTGCTTTCGTCCCGCAGTACCGCTACAAGAATATGCTCGGTTCCGACATATCCATGTTGCATTACGGCAGCTTCACTTATTGCAAGTTCCATAGCTTTTTTAGCACGCGGGGTAAAATCTTCAGGTGAAAGTCTGCTCGGATTTCCCGACGTTTCTGTCTTTGTGATTGCCTCGCGGTACTGAGCGGCCGTCACGCCACGCGCGCCTAATACCGATGCCGCGACCCCTGTTCCCTCACGCAAAAGCCCAAGAATAAGATGTTCGGTTCCAATATAAGTATGCCCCAGCTCCTGTGCTGACTCTATTGCAAGATTTAATGCTGTATTCGCCTTTTCCGTAAATCCTTTAAATCTATACATATTACCCATCCTTTCGTTATGTTTTGTCTGTATCGGACAGCCGGTTTCTCACCATTTTGGCCCTTTCAATATCACGCTGGGCTGGTTCCATATCCCGCCGTGCGGCTGCCATAATGGTTGCAGGCTGTGCGTCATTTATAAGCTCACTCAATGTGTCCAGCTCAATATTGGGTATAATTTTCAGCGCAACGCCAACGCGCAAATTAGACACAAGGCTCATAAACTCGTCATGCGACATTAGGCGGGCTGTCCTCAAAATGCCCAACGACCTCCATACTAAAT
>DHNF01000168.1:2105-2567 GCA_002409375.1 Ruminococcaceae bacterium UBA5423 | reverse complement strand
ACGACCTCCATACTAAATCCTCAAAACGCGGGCTGCTGCTTAGCTGCTCTCTTCCCGAGCGTTCTTCCCTTATTATTTGTGTGGCGATACCCTTTAGATTTTCCATAGCGGATTGTTCAGATATTCCAAGCGTAACCTGGTTTGAAAGCTGGTATATAGCCCCCTCAGGCTTGCTCCCCTCGCCATATATACCGCGTATCGTCAATCCAAGCTTTGATACTGTATTGGCAAGCTGCTGAATTGCCTGACGCTCGTGAAGCGCGGGAAGATGCAGCATAATTGATGCCCTCATACCCGTTCCCAGATTAGTAGGGCATTGGGTTAGATATCCAAGCCTGTCGTCAAATGCAAATTCGAGTTGACTGTCAAGATAGTCGTCAATTGCATCGGCTGTTCGATAAGCCTCATCAAGGTCAAGACCGGGACGCATTACTTGAATACGCAAATGATCCTCTTCGTTAA
>DHNF01000168.1:0-1965 GCA_002409375.1 Ruminococcaceae bacterium UBA5423 | reverse complement strand
CGTTAATCATTATACTAATGCTTTCATCCCTTTTTAGCAGCAGTGAGCTGCCTTCTTTGCACTGTGAAAATTCAGGGCTGATAAGGTGACGTTCCACCATGGAAAGCGCATCCCGCGCTGCCATATTGCTCATTTCAAGATAATCAAAGTCGGATGACTGACCGTCAGCTTTTATTGCATCACGCACACGCATCGCGACTTCTCGCTTACGTTCGGTGCTAAGCCCGGATGGAAAGGGAACCCCGCTTAAATTGCGGGCAAGCCGTACGCGAGTGCTTATTACGACATCGCCCTGATTACCGCTTTTTTGATACCATTTAGCAGATTTATTTTTCACGGTCATTCTCCTCCTTTTCAAGCTCTGATATTCTGTCCCGCAGCTTCGCACATTGCTCATACTTTTGTGCTGCTATGCATTCTGATAATTCCTTACGCAAACGGTCAATTTCCTTTTCTTTTTTTAACTTTTCACCGGCACCCGAAGGCACTTTACCCGTATGCCCGGTTTTGCCATGTATGCGCTGGATTGAGGGCAATAGCCGATCATAAAAGGAGGTGTAGCACGACGGACAGCCTGCCCGTCCCGATTCAGCTATTTCTTTGAAGCTGTGCCCACAGCCCTCACAGCGCACTGCATCAGCAATTGTACGGGTTGTAGGTTCGGCAAACAAATTGCCCCAAAAGTCACCCAAATCAAAGCCCGCACTGCTGAACAGGGGTTTAAAGCCCTGCCCTTTTGCACATTCGGTGCAAAGATGCCATTGCTTGGTTTCTCCATTGACAGTTTTCTTAATAAATGTTGTAGCAATATTTTTTCCGCAGTTTTGACATAGCATCAAACTCATCCTCTCTTATGATATTAAAGCAGTAAGCATATGTTTCAAAAGGCTTGCACGAAGCTTGTCACGAAATTCTACCGGTACGTCACGGTACGCTTGATCCGACAATGCAGCTATCATTATTCTGGCCACATCCTCAGACATCTCCCGCATGTACATCAGATTTTCAACAATTGCCTGGGCAGATGCCAGATTAAGGGCATCACCAACAGCATTGACCGTATGCATCAGCGGAGGCATACTCCGGCAGTATTTGACGCGACGCACTCGTATATATCCGCCTCCGCCCCGCCTGCTTTCCACGATATATCCCTGTTCGGGCGTAAATCGTGATGTGAGAACATAATTTATTTGACTCGGCACACACCCAAGCATTTCTGCAAGCTCGTTTCGCCTAAGCTCAGCCTCCCCGTCTTCTGCACTTTCAAGCATATTAAGAATATAGGCAGTAATTTCATCGCTTATTCGCATATAAAAACACTCCTTTACCCGATAAAGCTGATTTAACCTTTACTGACCTTGCGATTAAATTATACTTGCAAAGGTCAATATAAGTCAAAGTCAGTTTTGGTCAATGATCATTCGTATATGGCAAATTACTTAATAAAATCATCAATTTTTGCGTGTTTTCTCTTGTTTGCTTTTATTTCCTTTAATTTTTGTAAATCGCCGTCTATGTGCGCGTGTATGCTCTTCATCTGAAAACGGATCCGGAGCAATTTCACTTGATGTCTCCCAATAATAATCGCTTAAATTATTTCGGTTGATTTGCAAACCATTAAAACGTCCGTAACTTGACTTCTTCATTCATTTCCTTCCCTTCACAGCAAGATAATATTCTATACTAATATTACTTACGATATGGTTTGCACATTTGAATATTATTATTCAAATGTCACCACATATATCTAAGTTTCATAATATGGTGTGAGAGCCTGTGAAGGGAGGTAAAGGTATGTGCCTAAAGAACTTGTTTGAAGACTTAGATTGTTCGTGGCTTCTTTTTATTATTATTCTAATTCTCCTTCTTGAGGATTGATTTGCTTCCTGTCTCTCAATAAAATAATTTGCTATGGGAATACGGCTTGTTTGCAAGCCGTATTCTTTTTATACTGATTCTCATTAA
>DHNF01000032.1:3084-3529 GCA_002409375.1 Ruminococcaceae bacterium UBA5423 | reverse complement strand
ACGGACACGCCCGCCCACAGCCCATGCAAAATATCCGTGTGACTCGAGGTTTTCAATTATGTTGATAACTTCATTTGGAAAAACCACAGCATTCACCCCTTAGACTTTTAATTATATCATATATTTTGATGTAAAAATGAAAAATAGTGTTTATTTTCGTCTCAGGCGACAATATAATAATTAACAGGAAGTATTTAATATTAATACTAATATTTAGTATTATATTAGTATTAACATCAGAAAGGCAAGGAAATGCTTATATGGAAAGAAAAGAATTGCTGCAGGGCATAAAACGTATTCATTTTGTGGGCATAGGAGGTTCGGGAATGAGCCCGCTTGCCGAAATTTTACATTCGCGTGGGTATACTGTCACGGGTTCAGACATAAATGAATCTGATAATGTTGACAGAATGAGAAAGCTGGGAATAACTGTTTCGCTTACACG
>DHNF01000032.1:1785-2934 GCA_002409375.1 Ruminococcaceae bacterium UBA5423 | reverse complement strand
TTCGCTTACACAGCATGAACACAATATCGGAGATGCTCAGCTTATAGTGTATACATCTGCAGTTAATCCTCAAAATCCGGAACTTGAATATGCAAAAAATAATCATTTACCTTTGATTGAACGCGGACAACTTTTGGGATTGATCACTCGTGAATTTCCGGATACGGTTTGTATTGCAGGAACACACGGCAAAACGACCACTACATCAATGCTGTCACAGATACTGCTGATGGCCGAATTTGATCCGACCGTTTTTATTGGTGGCAGATTGCCGCTTATAAATGCAAACGGGCGTGCCGGAAAAAGCCGTATTATGGTGTGTGAAGCCTGCGAGTTTCAGGACCATTATCTTGAAATGAGACCGGCCATTTCAGTAATTCTTAATATTGACGCTGACCACCTTGACTATTTCGGCACACTTGACAATGTAATTGCGTCATTTCGCAAATTTTCAAATCTTTCAAAAAAAATAGTGTTAGTTAACGCCGACGACAAAAATTCCGTCAGCGCAGTCGAGGGGCTTAATAAAAAAATAGTAACATTTGGCACAACTGAAAACTGTGACTGGCACGCTGAAAATATAACATTTCGCAACGGCAGCTATGGTCAATATGACCTTTATAACAAGGATAAGTTTTTTTCAGCGATTTCTCTTGGGGTGCCGGGCATGCACAATGTTTTAAATTCGGTAGCCGCTGCCGCTGCGGCAAATTGGTGCGGTGCAAATGCAGAACAAATAGCAAAAGGATTGCAGGCTTTTAACGGAGCTGGACGGCGCTTTGAGTTTTTAGGCACATTTAACGATGTGACCGTAGCCGATGATTATGCCCATCATCCGACCGAGATTGCTGCTACACTGAGTACTGCCAAAGGCTTGGGGTATGAGAGCGTGTGGGCAGTTTTTCAGCCCTTTACCTTTTCAAGAACGGCACGGCATTTTGACGGTTTTGTTCAATCCCTGTCTGTGGCCGACAAAGTTATTATTAGTGATATTATGGGATCGCGTGAGCAAAACACATATGATGTATCGTCCGAACAAATTGCAAACCGAATTCCCGGCGCTTGTTATATTCCCACATTTGACGAAATAGCAGATTATGTATCAAAAAACGCAGTTTCGGGCGAGCTTGTGTTGACAATGGGGGGCGG
>DHNF01000032.1:442-1677 GCA_002409375.1 Ruminococcaceae bacterium UBA5423 | reverse complement strand
TGTTTATAAGTGTGCGCGCAAAATTGCAAAAAAGCTTGAGGATATCAGTGCAAGATGAAATAGGCACACTCTGATTTCAATTCCTATAATAAAAACCGCCGTTTTATTTACACAAATAATTGTTTCACGGTGAAATCATTGCCATTAATATGAAATTATATTATAATAAAAATAGTAATTTAAGTTGAGAAGGCGGGAGATTTTTATGAAATCTTGCAAACATTGCAGTGCATCCAACAAAGACGAAAATCAGTTCTGTATCAATTGTGGCTTAAAGCTTGATGAGCATCAGTATGTCATGCCGCCTGTTCCTCCGGTACAGCAACCTTACTCTTCTGCTCCGGCGCCCTTTTCATACGGGCAGCCAAACAATTATTATTTTTCACCGGCTCAGCCAGACCCCAACAGAATACAAAGAATCAGAGATCTGGCATCATCAAATCTTATGTTGATACTGGTTATATTGTGGTTTGCCCAAATACTAATGTCCGTTGCTGTCAGTGCCGTTTCTTCCGATTTATCCTATATCATACCCACAACCAGTGATTCAAAGCTTATACGCATTTTTTCTGATACAATGCCGATTTTCTCTTTGGTTTCAAGCATTACCGGCATGATTCCATCAATTTTAATCGGTATCGGTCTTTTAATGATCAATCGCTCTGCAAGTGATAGACACTCCTCCATGTCAACATCGGGAATTTCGCTTATCCGGGTTATTTCAATTATTCAGTTTAGTTTTATATGTATTGCACTTTTTGCTCTGTTTATGGTTTCGTTATTAGTATTAAGCGGTAGTCTTAGCGGCTTATTAGATAAAATAATTGCCGAATTACAAATTTACGATTATTTTGAAGGTATAAATTTCGCTGGTATTATTAATGTTATTGGCGTTGCTTTAATTATCGGTATTATTATCGGGGGCGCTGTTGTAATAAGTTATTTTGTAATTTTAATAAAGTTTCTCGGAAGTGTTCTTGCAACTGTGCGCACCGGTATACCGCAGGAAAAATTTGCATCGGCTTTGTCAGTTATTTCATTTATAATCGGCGGACTTTCAGCTATCGGTGTTTTTGGTGCTCTTGTCAGTATATCGACAGCATCCTATGTTGGACTTTTAGATTTCATAACATCAGCGCTCAGCGCCACTGTTTATATCTTAATGGGTGTAATAATTCATAAATACAAACAAGCGGTTTACGGATAAATAAAAGCCCCCGGAAGTTATATAACTT
>DHNF01000032.1:0-254 GCA_002409375.1 Ruminococcaceae bacterium UBA5423 | reverse complement strand
ATATAATATATTATATCTGCTTTTTGATATGGTCAAGCGCACCTTTTTCAAGTCTGCTAACCTGAGCCTGACTGATGCCTATTTCGGAGGATACCTCAATTTGAGTCATACCCTTGAAGAATCGGAGATACAATATTCGTTTTTCACGGTTGTTTAGATTGCGAATTGCCTCTTTAAGCGCGATTTCGTCAAGCCAGTTTTTATCGTCATTTTTGTCACCTACTTGATCCATTACATAAATGACGATAAAAACT
>DHNF01000087.1:1334-2736 GCA_002409375.1 Ruminococcaceae bacterium UBA5423 | reverse complement strand
CTGTAAAGCTATTTCTATATTTTAACAAGAAACAGTATAATATCAATATACTGATATCAGTATATTCGGCTTAAGTTTTTATTGTCCGAGGGAAAAATGTGTGATGCATACTACAACTTGCGGATAAAAAATGATATAATTTTAATAGTATAAGTTTTACAGAGGGGATAATGTTAATGAATTATACTGACAGAAGTAAAATACCCGAGAATTACAAATGGAGGCTCCAGGATATATACTCCGACGGGTCTGAGTGGGAGCAGGCACTTTTACAAGTGCAAAAAGACACCGAAAAAATGCGATCTTATCAAGGAAAGCTGGGACAAAGCAGGAAAACTCTGCACGAAGGGTTGCGCCTGTATGAACAATTGGAAAAGCAGTTAGAGCGCGTGTATATGTATGCTAAGCTCAATCTTGATGTTGATAACTCAGATGCAAAATATCAGGCAATGCATGACAAGACTCTCGGTGTATTGTTCAGTATACAGGAATCTACATCTTTTATTACGCCCGAGTTGACATCAATAAAACCGGAAATACTGCGCGAATGGGTAAATGCAGATGATGCGCTTGCCGATTTTAGGCATATGGTTGACGACATTATACGAAGTCGTGCCCATGTGCTGTCGGCGCGTGAAGAGCAGCTTATGGCAATGGTTTCTCCTGCACTTGAAAGCCTTGACGGTGCCTTTTCAATGCTCGAAAGTGTCGATTTAAAATTAGGCACAATAAGAGACGAAAAAGGGCAAGAAATAACGCTGACCCATGGGCTGTTTGGTAAGCTGCGTGATAGTCGTGACAGGCGTGTGCGTGCCGATGCATTTTCAGCAATGCACAATGCGTTTGCTGGTGTAGGCAATACAATAGCTGCTTTGTATGCGGGTAGTGTACGCGCCGATTTGTTCAGCGCACGTGCCCGGGGCTTCGGTAGCTGTCTTGATAAATCTCTCTTTTCAGACAATCTTACTCGTTCTGTATACACTGGCCTTATCGAAGCAGTGCGTTCACATCTTCCCATGTATCACCATTATATAGAGCTGCGCCGGCGAGCGCTGGGCGTTGAAAAGCTGCATATTTATGACACCTATGTTCCTATTACTGATGAACCTGGACGGGAATATACCTATGATCAGGCGTGCGGCATTGTCCGACGGCATCTTGAGCCTTTGGGTGACGGCTATATAAAGCAGCTTGATAAATTGTTTGAAGGTGGCTGGGTGGACGTATATGAGACGCCCGGCAAAGCGACAGGGGCATACGCTGCGGGTGTTTATGGTGTGCACCCTTTTATGCTCCTTAACTTTGTGGGTTCTATGAATGACGTGTTTACGCTCGCACACGAGGCAGGACATTGTCTGCATACCTTGTACTCAGACAGCACCCAGCCTTATATAAACAAGGA
>DHNF01000087.1:0-1155 GCA_002409375.1 Ruminococcaceae bacterium UBA5423 | reverse complement strand
AGCCTTATATAAACAAGGATTATCCGATTTTCCTTGCCGAAATAGCCTCCACCGTAAATGAAAATATATTACTGCGTGGTATGATTTCACAATGTCAGTCTACACCCGAGGGGCAGCGTGAAAGAGCATATCTGTTAGAACGTTTTCTTGAAGAATTTAAAGGCACCGTATTTCGTCAGACCATGTTCGCCGAATTCGAGCTTAAAGCACATGAATTGGCAGAGCAGGGCAAACCGATTACAGGTGATATACTATGCGACATTTATGGCGGTTTATTAAGCGATTATTTTGGGCCGAGCGTTGAAATAGACGATTATATGCGCTGGGAGTGGGCACGTATCCCACACTTTTACCGTGCATTTTATGTGTTTAAATATGCTACGGGTTTTTCCGCTGCCTGTGCGATATCGCGCTCATTACTGCAAAAGGGTAATGTAGAGCAATATCTTAAATTCTTGAGTGCCGGAGGCAGCGATTATCCTGCAGATACACTCAAACGCGCAGGAGTCGACTTAACAACGCCCGAACCGGCAAACTATGCTCTTGACGAGTTTGAGCAATTGCTTAATGAGTTCGAGGGTTTGATTCAATAAGTGGCCGAATAAGCAATATGCAGTCGTTCGCCAATCTTGTCTCCTTTTTAAACTGAAACAGTATAAAACACATCTACGACGGAGTTATTGCCAACACATTTTCATTAGGCAATATTGTTGGCAATCCCGTAGGGGCGCACCTGTATATGCGCCAGAATAACCCGTCATAAATTTTGATTCGAACGCCGGGGACGGGGCCGCCTACTTTTGCATTTGAAAATATCCATAATACATTGTAGGGAACGCTGCCCTCAGCGTTCCCTACAATATTTAGCACGGAAAATGTCACGAAAAAAATCGCACTGGCTAAAATAAGCCAGTGCGTTAATAATATTACACTAAATTATTAGGAATTGATTTTGGTAACGACGCCGGAACCGACGGTACGACCACCTTCACGAATAGCGAAACGAAGCCCCTCTTCAATGGCGATTGGGGTAATAAGCTCGATATCCATTTCGACGTTGTCGCCTGGCATGCACATCTCTACGCCTTCGGGAAGCTGAACAACACCGGTAACGTCAGTGGTACGGAAATAAAACTGCGGACGGTAGTTGTTGAA
>DHNF01000062.1:36650-37398 GCA_002409375.1 Ruminococcaceae bacterium UBA5423 | reverse complement strand
GTTAAGCCGACAAAGGTTAGCCGATTATGCATCCGGACAAACACGATAACCACAAAATTTGCATAAATTAGTAAAGGTTTAGTTGTCAAACGGTGTCTTGCCACCGCCGCGGTTGGACACACTCACTCTGCGGCGGAGAAGGGGTATGATTATGACGATCTTTCAGGGTATAAACTGCACTGCATTCCAAGGAAACATAAATTGGCGGCTCGTTAAAGAAAGTCAAATTGACTTCGCTATGCTTCGCGCTACTATGGGCTGCGAAAATAAAATTCAAAGCCATACCGATATAAACTTTCACCGCAATATGCATGATGCAGCCGAGGCAGGCATAGCATTGGGGGCTTATCATTGTTTGCTCGCCACAACCGTTGAAGATGCCCGTGAAGAGTCTGGTTGTTTTTTGCGTGCGATAAGTGGTTATGAATTTTCATATCCTGTTGCTGTCGATATTGAAGATCGTGCATTGCGTTATCTTCAAAAGGATAAGCTTGATGCGGTTGTGCAGGCGTGGTGCGACAATATTCGTAATGCAGGATATTATGTAATGATACGAGCCACTCTACCCACAATACAAAACCGTCTAAGTAATCTGACAATGCAACAAATTGATTTGTGGCTAATTAAATATGGTGAAACAACTGATTATAGCGGCGATATTGGAATATGGCAGTATACGGGAGCCGGCAGTGTTGGAGGAGTGCAAGGGCGAATTGGCCGTTTGCGTGCGCTGCGAAACTATCCCTTA
>DHNF01000062.1:25829-36517 GCA_002409375.1 Ruminococcaceae bacterium UBA5423 | reverse complement strand
CGAAACTATCCCTTAATTATCCAAAAAACGGGGGATATTGATCAGGAAAATGAAAACAATGTTGCCCCAAAGCCGCCGTCATCATCAGCAAAATCACCTGTTATACAAGCGTTTGATACGCTCTATAGTCTGGCTGAATTGAGAGAATCAATTAGAGAACTGTTTGAAGACAGCGACATCAAAAGGCTGTTATCAAAAGAACCCCAGGCGTGCAAATGTGAACATAAGGAGCAAACTCAAAATCAAAATTTCAATGCCACAGATACAGACGAAAACAATGAGTCTGTGTCCGATGAAATATTGCGAAAGCACAATTCAAAACAAAATGAACCGACGGACTCTTCTAAAAGCTTGGATACCTTAGCTGACACTTCCACAAATGAATTACCGCAAACCAATTTGAATTCGGCACAACCGGACATGTCACAGGATGCACAAACTTTGCCGGAGAATATTGACAAAACCAATGGACCGAAAAACGAGCCGTCGTCCGATGGGGGAGCGATTATCCGACCCGAATCATCGTCCGAGCCTCAGCAGCATGATGATAAATTTGAGAACCAACTTGAACAAACTGAAACAGACGAAGATGTAATGTCCGAGCTGCTCTCGCTCACCGCTAAAACAAACATATCAAAAATTATATGTCCTGATGAATTTGAAGATGATGAAGAAGAAACCGAAGAGCAGCATCATGTACGGCGACCTATGCGCGGGCGGTGGAAGTGGCTGTTTTAATAATCTATTATCGGATATTAGTATTATATAAAAGCCTATGTATAAAATAAGCAGGCACCATTGTTTGTGGCGCCTGCTTATTTTCTTGTTTTGGTTATTGTCTCCGGCGAATAATGTGTGAATATAACGTCATGCCGCCAATGCTGATAAGTCCGGTAACGGCAAACAGTATCGCCGCGAACATATAATTTTGTGCACCGATAACATGTCCGCAGATTGTAGACGATACTACCGACGGTATGCGCGCAAGAATCGAAATAACCAGAAATTCATGCAGGCGTATTCGCGTAAGACCGGCGAAATAGGTAAAGATATCTTTAGGAGTCCCGGGCACAAAAAACAAAATAAAAATTGTGCGTTTCAGCTTTCGTTCGTTGTTTATGAATCGCAGCTCATTTATTTTCTCGCGACTTATAACGAGCTCGACCAGTTTTATGCCCCACCTCTTTGTGAGCATGAATATGAACGACGATGCTATCGCAACGCCCGCCATACATAAAAGTGTACCCTCTAATGGCCCAAATGCATAACCTGCACCCACTTCTATAATTTCGCCCGGAATCAAAGCAACGACAACCTGCAGACACTGCAGTCCCAAAAAAACAAACCGGCCTTTCCAGCCAAACCCGCTGATATAGTTGCGAAACTCTTCGGGAGTATCGACTTTATCCAGCAACACATTATAAAGAAACAGAGACAGTCCTGCCGTCAGCAACAGCACAACAATTATTGATACCGTTCCGACAATACGCCGCCGTTTTAAATATGATTTAGTATTGTGTGCTGTTTCGACGTTACTCATACGGTACCTCCGCATAATTGTAATGGCTGCGTTGCGGCAGTCCCCGACAAAAAGCTCTTCTAACATATTCAGTATACTATAAAAACCGAAAAAAATGCGTTATAAAAAATGAATTCTATTTTAATTTTTAAATCATATCCTTGTTTTTTCCTATTATTAACCATATAATACTTAAAGTGAATGGCTAAAATCTTGTTATGTATATTTAGTCAATAAAACCGAGAGGAAATAACGGATGAAAAAATTGTTCGTATACCTTAAGCCGCACACTTTGATAATTGCAGTGTGCTTTTTGTTCCTTTTTGGGCAGGCCCTGTGCGACTTAAGTCTGCCGCATCTGATGTCGGATATTGTCAACATTGGAATACAGCAGGGGGGTATCAAAGAGCCTGCACCTGCCGCAATTACTGAAAATTCAATGGCGCTTATGCGCATATTTATGACCGAACAAGACCAACAGGCGGTTGACGCTCATTATAAACTAATAGCTTCAAATTCAAACGATGCATTAAATTACCACAAAAAGTATCCTTTAGTCAATACCCAAAACATTTATGTACGTCATAATTCAAACAATCTTGACGCACTTGGTGCATCGTTCGGACGCGCATCGATGACACTATTCAATTTTTTAAAAGAGCAGTATGGCCAAAACGGTCAAGCTATGCCTGATACAGCAGCCCAAGAGGGTCTTGATGAAATTGATTTGAAGCCGTTACAAGACATGCGGCCCATGTTAAGCAGCCTGCCGCCAACGGCCTTTGATGCCGCACGCGGAAAATCAAATGATTTGGATCAATCTATGCTTACTCAGGTGGGTATTGTTATGGTCAAGCAGTTTTATAACGAGCTTGGTGTCGATACTGACGGGCTTCGCATACGTTATATTGTAACCACGGGCGCCATAATGCTTTTGCTGACACTGCTTGGTGCGGCTGCGACGGTGATGGTTGCCCTCATTTCTGCGCGTATCGCCGCCGACGTTGCGAAATCAATGCGCCGCGATGTGTTTTCACGGGTCGAAAGCTTTTCGAACGCCGAATTTGACCGTTTTTCAACAGCATCTCTGATAACCCGCACAACCAACGATGTCACCCATGTACAAATGCTTATTATTATGGGAATACGCATGGTTTGCTATGCTCCGATAGTCGGGGTTGGCGGAATAATTATGGCGGTAAGCAAAAGCCTTTCAATGAGCTGGATTATTGCGGTTGCTGTGCTTGTGCTTATCGGCCTTGTATCGGTGTTGTTTTCGGTAGCTGTTCCCAGATTTAAAATGGTTCAAAAGCTGATTGATAGGCTAAATCTTGTTACTCGTGAACAATTAAGCGGTATCATGGTGATTCGCGCATTCAATACTCAGAAATTTGAATATGACCGGTTTAAAAAATCCAATCAGGAGCTTACCGGTGTAATGCTGTTTATTAACCGTATTATGGTATTAATGATGCCTGCTATGATGTTTTTAATGAATTCGGTAAGTCTGCTTATAGTTTGGGTGGGTGCTCAGCAAATTGAATTGGCAGCAATACAAGTTGGTGACATGGTTGCATTTACCCAGTATGCTATACAGATTATTATATCATTTTTAATGATTTCCATGATGTTTATAATGGTACCTCGTGCAGCCGTATCTGCCGCGCGTATCGCCGAGGTTTTGGACACCGACCCTGAAATAAATGACCCGGATACTCCCAAAACGCTTAAAGGTCGTCTGTTTGGAAAAGTCGAGTTTCGTAATGTTTGTTTCAAATACGGCAATGCCGAGGATAATGTTCTTCACGATATTAACTTTGTTGCTATGCCGGGACAAACCACTGCTTTTATCGGTTCTACCGGTTCAGGAAAATCAACGCTGATTAACTTAATACCGCGTTTCTATGATGTTACACAAGGAAGCATTTTAGTAGACGATGTGGACATTCGAGAACTCACACAGCATGAGCTGCGTGAAATAATTGGATATGTCCCGCAAAAAGGCTTGCTGTTTTCAGGAGATATTGCACATAATTTAAGGTACGGCGGTCAAAATGCATCGGACGAGGAACTAAATCAGGCAGCTGACATTGCGCAAGCTACCGAATTTATAGAGGGTGCGGGAGGATTGACAAGCCCCATATCACAAGGGGGAACTAATGTATCCGGTGGGCAAAAGCAGCGGCTTGCAATTGCGCGTGCACTTGTAAAAAAAGCGCCGATATATATTTTTGACGATAGCTTTTCGGCACTGGACTTTAAAACCGATGCAGCATTAAGACGGGCACTCAGTGAGCAAACAAAACAATCAACCGTGCTTATAGTCGCCCAGAGAGTCGGCACAATTATGAATGCTGACCAGATTATTGTGCTTGACGAGGGGCGCATCGTGGGCAAAGGCACTCACCGCGAGCTTCTTCAAAGCTGTGAAACCTACAGGGAAATTGCTTTATCCCAGCTTGCAAAGGAGGAATTGGCATGAGCGGCTCAAAAAAACCTGCACAACGCCGCCCCAGAGGGCCAATGGGACACGGACCTATGAGCATGGCGGGGGAGAAGCCCAAGGATTTTAAAGGAGCAATGAAAAAACTTGCGCACCATCTTGCGCGCTTTAAGTTTCGTATGCTCGGCGTCTTGGTTTTTGCAGTTACTTCTATGATATTTGCAATTGTCGGGCCAAAAATACTTGGCAGGGCAACAAATACACTCGTCGAAGGCATAATGAGCAAAATTACAGGCACAGGAAGAGGAATTGATTTTAATAAAATAAGCAGTATTTTACTGTTTTTGCTTTTGTTATATGTTATCAGTTCGGTACTTTCGTATTTGCAGGGTTGGATAATGACAGGCGTATCAATGAAAGTCACTTACAACCTGCGTAACGATGTGGCAGAAAAAATAAACCGTCTCCCCTTAAGTTATTTTGACAAAACAAGTCATGGCGAAGTGTTGTCAAGGATAACAAATGACATTGATACTCTGGCGCACACTCTAAACCAAAGTATTTCACAGATAATTACATCAACTACGCTAATAGTTGGAATTCTCTTAATGATGTTTTCCATAAGCTGGCTTATGACATTGGTTTCCTTAATCATTGTGCCGCTGTCTATGGGTGTTGTAATGACGCTGATAAAGCATTCACAAAAGCATTTTGCTGCCCAGCAGGAGTATCTTGGGCACCTTAACGGCCATGTTGAGGAAATGTATGGCGGCCACCTTGTAATAAAGGCGTTCAACCGTGAAAAAGCATCTGTTGGGGCTTTTGAAACAATAAACAACAAATTATATGGCTCGGCTTGGAAATCTCAATTTTTTGCAGGGCTGATGATGCCGATAATGCAGTTTGTTTCAAATTTGGGGTATGTAGCCGTCTGCATTCTCGGTGGCTGGCTCGCAACACAGGGGCGCATCAGCATTGGCGATATACAGGCATTTTTGCAATATGTTAGACAGTTTACACAACCGATTGGTCAGCTTGCCAATATTACTAATATTTTGCAGTCAACTGCGGCAGCATCTGAGCGTGTGTTTGAATTTTTGGCAGAAGAAGAGGAAAAGCCCGAAATGCCTCTTGTTAATGTCCGCATTGACGAATCCACGCCCGAAACCGACACGCTTGTAGATATTAAAGGAAGTGTACAGTTTGCTCATGTTCATTTCGGTTATGAATCGGGCAAGCCGATAATCCATGATTTCAGTGCCAATATATTTCCCGGGCAGAAAATAGCAATTGTCGGTCCTACGGGTGCCGGCAAAACAACAATTGTCAAGCTTCTTATGCGGTTTTACGATGTTAATGAAGGCGCAATACTTGTGGATGGGTACGACATACGTGACTTTTCGCGATCCGAACTGCGTTCACTGTTTGGTATGGTGCTGCAGGACACATGGCTCTATAACGCAAGTATAAGGAACAATATACGCTATGGCAGGTTAGATGCCGACGATGATATGGTGATTGCTGCTGCAAAGGCCGCTCAAGTCGACCATTTTGTGCGCACACTACCGGGCGGCTATGATTTGGTACTCAACGAGGAGGCAAGCAATATCTCTCTCGGTCAAAAACAGCTCTTAACAATAGCACGTGTTATTCTTGCCGATCCTAAAATTCTTATACTGGACGAAGCCACAAGCTCTGTTGACACACGGACCGAGGTGTTAATTCAAAAGGCGATGGACCATCTTATGGTGGGACGCACCTCATTTATTATTGCACATCGGTTGTCGACGATACGCAACGCTGACCGTATCTTGTGCATGGACAACGGGGATATTGTGGAGCAGGGAACGCACGACGAACTCATGGCAAATAACGGTTTTTACAAACACCTGTATGACAGTCAATTTGATAACGCTGTTCAAAGTACCTAATACTAATATTCAATTAAAAATTTATAATCTTGTCGGAACGCCGTCCCCGGCGTTCCGATTAAATTACTCGATGGCAATCAAGTATGCGTCACAATGGAAACTTTCTAATTTTAATTGATGAATTGATAAAAATCATGATACAATATGTAAAACAAATCTGTTAAATTGAGGGGGTGGCGGCATGCTTCAGTTGATTTTGGGTCGATCGGGGACCGGTAAAACACATGAGGTATACAGCAGGCTGTGTGACTTGGCTTGGTCCGGAAGCGACAAACTTATCTTGCTTGTACCTGAACAGTTTTCTTTTGAAAGCGAACGTGCCTTGTTGCGTCGGCTTGGGCCACGCATGGCAACCCGCGTGCGCGTGTTGAGCTTTACGCGTTTGTCCGAGCAGGTGCTTCGTGAAACCGGCGGTCTTGCCGGGCGCAGAATGGACGATGCATCGCGTACGCTGATGATGAGCCGTGCAGTTGAGCTTGTTGCCGATGGGCTTGTTTTGTATCGCGGTGCAGCCGATGATCCGGGCGTTGTCAGCACACTGCTGCACACGGTTTTAGAGCTTAAGCAATGTGGAATTACGCCCCTTGATTTGGAAAAAACGGCTGCATCACTACGGGATGGTGCTTTGCACCGCAAACTAAGCGAAATTGCGCTGCTTTATAATACATACGAAGCGTTGGTAGCCGGCGCAACCGGATTAAATGACAGCAATGATAAGGATAGCAATATTCATTATATTGATCCGCTTGATAATCTTGCGGCGTTAAAAAACAAGCTGCCACAAAGCGACATGGTCAGGGACGCGCATGTGTTTGTCGACTCGTTCAAAGGATTTACAGCTCCGGAAATCGAGGTGCTGCGTGTACTTATGCGGCAGGCACGCATCGTAACCGTGACATTGTGCGCCGACAGTATCGATGAAAAATCGTCAAGTTACAGCTTGTTTTCACCTGTTGCCCATACTGCCGCACACCTGCGTGATATTGCCCGGCAAGATGGCGTTGAAGTTGCTAAGGTGCAGATTTTAAACACTAATTTGCGTACATCAAACGATGCTTTAAAAGCTGCCGAGGCTGGGCTGTTTTCGCCGTGTCCGGACATTTATGAACAGCCAAACGATGATGTAATGATTGTTTCGTGTTGTGATATATACGAGGAATGCGACTTTGTTGCAAGGGAAATTCGCCGCCGTTTGCGCATACAAGGGGGCAGATGCCGTGATTATGCCATTGTTGCGCGCAATTTAAATGATTATCACGGCATTCTTGATGCCGCCCTGCAAAAGCAGAGTATACCCTATATATTAGATGAGCGTGCCGACATACTGACCGAACCGCTGATAACTCTGGCTTTGTCTGCACTTGATACGGTCACCGGCGGTTTTGACACCGACGATATTCTGCGCCTTTTAAAAACAGGGCTTGCGGGGTTTTCAACAAGATCAGTTTCATTAATCGAAAATTATGTGCTTATGTGGCATATTAATGGTGCACAATGGCGCACTGAATGGACAGGCAACCCCGACGGGTTAGATATGCGTCTTGACAGTACGGCAGCCAAACGGCTTTGGTATTTGAATTTACTGCGCCGCAGAATTATGCGGCCACTTGAAAAGCTGTACAACACGCTTTTCAGTTCGGGAGCTAACGGACATGACTTTGCTAAAGCACTGTATCAATATTTAATGGATGTGCGTGCAGACAGACTAACACGAATGCGGATATATGGGCTTGACAAAATTGGCGAGCATTCTCTTGCCGAACGCATGGAGCAAATATGGGATTTGACGATGCAGTTGCTTGATAAAATTGCAGTTATTTTTGCAAATCAGCCTTGCAAACCTAAGCAGATGACGGCATTGTTACGCATGATTGCGGGGCTTGCGGATATGGGCGCCTTGCCGCAAAGCTTGGATGCGGTGCAAGTGGGTGCGGCAGACCGCATACGCTTTTCGTCGCCTAAGACAGTATTTATTATTGGTGCAAACGAGGGTGTGTTTCCCGCCTATACAACCCATCACGGAATATTAACAGAACAAGAACGGCGCAAGTTAATTTTAAACGGGCTAAATCTGTCCGACACAGCAGAAACCATTGCATTGGAGGAACGCTTTTTTGCCTATTCCGCAGTTGCAGCACCGTTGGAAAAGTTGGTGGTGAGTTACATACTTTCTGACGCTGCCGGCGAAACTAAATCTCCATCAATTATTGTACACAAACTTCGTAACATACTGCCCCAATGCCTTTTTATTGAGAATTTAAACACGGGCGATTGGCTGCCCGAATCAGAACGCGATGCATTTGAATATGCCGCGTCTATGTGGAGACAACCGACGGCTCGGTCAGCCGCACTCCGACAATTGTTTTCACAACACGAGCAGTATGCCCACCGTCTTTCGGCACTTGACAGCGCATCAGCCAAAAAGCCTGCATCGTTTGTCGACAGCGAATGTGCGCGCCGTCTTTTCGGCAAAGATATAAACCTGTCGGCATCGCGGGTCGAGTCATATCACCTGTGCCGTTTTGCCTATTATTGCAAATACGGTCTTAAAGCCGAGCCACGCCGCACCGCCGATTTAGACGCTTTAGCTTTCGGAACTCTTGCCCACTGGGTAATGGAGCACGTTGTTCCGGAATATGCAAAAATGGGCTTTGACAAGCTTGATAAAAGAGATGTATATACTGATGCAGCAGACGCTGTGCGCCAATATGCAAACGATGTAATGGGTGGAATACAAGACAAACCGAGCCGTTTTGAAGCATTGCTTAACCGGCTTGCAAAGGTTGCGGGCGCACTGCTGTGGCAAGTTGTGTGTGAGATGCGGCAAAGCAGGTTTGTGCCCGTAGATTTCGAGTTGAATGTTGGATATCCCACCAACGAAGATGAGCCCTTTATTCCTCCCGTTGTGCTAACTCTGCCTGATGGTTGCAAGGTGCGGGTTTATGGCAAGATTGACCGTGTAGATGTTTACAAGCACAACGGTGTTTCATTTGTCAGAGTAATTGATTATAAAACCGGCGCAAGAAAGTTTCGCCTATCCGATGTTATTGAAGGCATAAATGTGCAGATGCTTTTGTACCTGTTTACTATATGGCAAAACGGCAGTGAACGATATGGCGAAGTGGCGCCGGCAGGCGTTCTTTATCTGCCGGCAAAGCTGCCGGTAGTGCAAGTACAGCGAGATGCTGATGAGCAAACTGTAGAGCGTGAGCAAATAAAAATGCTTAGGATGAACGGTCTATTAATTGATGATGCTGAAATTGTCGAGGCAATGGAAGCGAGTGCCGCCGGAATATTTATTCCCGCCAAAACAGATGCAAACGGCGGTTTTAAGCGCGGTTCGGACATTGCGTCCCTTGAACAGTTTGGACTTCTTAAAAAGAAGATGGAAGGTCTGCTCGTTGATATGGCAAATACACTGCGTTCGGGAGACATTGCTGCATTGCCGGCAATGGGTCAGGTTGATGCGTGTCGCTGGTGTGAGTTTAGATCGGTTTGCGGACACGAACCCTATGATCCTGTGCGTTTCATAGCAAAAAGAGACGATGCCGATATATTAAAAGAACTTAAAAACGGAGGTCACCATGCACAAGCGAAAATGGACAGATGAGCAGCGCAAATGCATAGGGGCACGCGGCGGCACGCTTTTGGTATCGGCTGCGGCGGGGTCGGGCAAGACCTCGGTACTTGTCCAGCGTGTGATAAACTTGATAACCGGCAATCAAGATCCCGTAGATATTGATAAATTACTTGTAGTCACTTTTACCAAAGCCGCTGCGTCAGAAATGAAACAAAGGCTTTCATCTGCTCTGTCGGATTGCATTGCGAAAAACCCCGAAGACACACGGCTGCAGCGACAGCAAATGCTGCTTGCCAATGCAAATATAAGCACAGTAGATGCATTTTGCTCGGCTCTTTTGCGTGATCATTTCCATTTAGCGGGACTGACTCCCCAGTTTCGTGTTGTCGATGAGACCGAAGCTGCACAGCTTGCAGACGAAGCGGTAAATGAAGTAGTTGAAGAGCTTTATAGGCAGGGAGACCCTCTGTTTTGTGAGCTTGCCGCACTGCTCAGTCCCGGTAAGGACGATGAAGTATTAATAAAAACGATTTTGAGTATATATGATTTTGTGCAGTCTCATCCATTTCCCGAAAAGTGGCTTGAAGAAAAACAGGCCATGTATACTTCTAATGCCCCAATCGAACAAATGCCCTGGGGGCGTGTTGTGCTTGACCACGCACAGAATTTGATATTGAGTGCAGCATCACTTATATCGCGTGCAGTGGCGCTTGCAGGACAAGAGCCGGTGATGGCCGAAAAATACCTTGACACTCTTGAAGATGAGCTGACTCTACTTAAAGAGGCGTCGGGACAGATTGTTAATAAATCGTGGCAAGAGGCAAGGGATATGGCAGCAGGGCTATGCAATTTTAAAACGCTGCCTCAGCTTCGCAAATACCATGACGAAACACGAAAACAGCGCGTAAAAGAATTGCGAGACAAGGCAAAAAAAGTGTTACGCGACAAACTGTCTGCACTCTTTTGCGGAAGTGTTGAACAATGTCGTGCTGATATTTCAGCCATGTCGGGAATGTCAGCAATTCTTTTTGACGCGGTGTACCGTTATGAGCAGCTCTTTTCGCAAAAAAAGAGGCAACGTGGTCTTGTGGATTTTAACGATATGGGACATTTAGCACTGAGAATATTGATTGATGAAAACGGCAAAAAAACACCGGTTGCAGCTAAATTGTCCGAAAGCTTTGAATATATAATGGTTGATGAATATCAAGATAC
>DHNF01000062.1:7926-25602 GCA_002409375.1 Ruminococcaceae bacterium UBA5423 | reverse complement strand
GGGGATGTAAAGCAAAGCATATATGGCTTTAGACAGGCTATGCCGGAAATATTCTTAAACCGCAAAAACAGCTACCCTGAGTTTGATGGCAGCAGCTATCCTGCAACTATAACGCTTGGAAATAATTTCAGAAGCCGACTCCAAGTTACTGATGCTGTAAATTTTGTTTTCGGCCAGCTTATGACAAAAGCCGTCGGCGGAATAAATTATGACAAGAGAGAACAACTTATAGCGTCCGCACCATACAAGCCGGCGGATGGATGCGAAACCGAGCTTTTGATTATAGATGGCGGCACTCGTGAGCCCACCGACAGTGTCGATGCCGTTGAAGCACGCTTGATAGCCGCCCGCATTAAGGATTTGGCGGGCAATTTTACGGTTGTCGAAAACGGCAAGCAACGCCCGGCGGAATATAAGGATTTTTGCATTTTGCTTCGCAGCAAAAACACCCACGCCAAGGCCTATACCGATGAGCTTACACGCCACGGCATACCTGTATGGACTGCATCGTCGGGCGGGTTCTTTTCGGCATATGAGGTATCAATTGCTGTTTCATTGCTTAGAATTATTGATAACCCGATTCAGGATATACCGCTCTTAGCCGTGATGTTATCTCCTGTGTTCGGGTTTTCTCCCGATGATTTGGCCGAAATAAGGCTTCATACCCCCAAAGGGCGACATTTTACCGCGCTTACGCGTTATTCGAAAAGCGGCAGTCTGCAAGAGCTTAAAGACCGTGTTATATTATTTATAAATCAAATTGACAATTGGCGAATGCTTGCAGTGACAATGCCGGCTGACAGGCTGATTCATCGTATTTACGAAGATTCGGCATTGACATCGATAGCATTGTCAATGCAAGGAGGTTCCCAAAGAGTTGCAAACCTTAGACTACTTCATGATACGGCACAGCGGTTTGAGCAAAAAGGGTTTAGGGGTTTGTCGGCATTTGTGCGCATGATTGACCGTGCCGAGCGGCATGGTAAATTGTCAGCAGCCCCGGCATCAGCTGCCGGCAACGCTGTTCGTATTATGAGTATACACCAGTCTAAAGGTCTTGAATTTCCTATAGTATTTATTGCCGGATTGGGCAGAAGGTTCAACAAAGAATCCTCAAACAACAATTTAGTTTTGCATACCGATATGGGTGTTGGCTTTAAAAGGCGTGACCCGGAGATGTTAAAGCAGTGGAATACATTGCCGCGCCAGGCAGTTTCTCTTGCCGTTTCGCGCAGCGATTATGCCGAGGAAATTCGCGTTTTGTACGTTGCTATGACGCGTGCTAAAGAAAAGCTGTGCATGATAATGACAATGGATTCTATTGAAAAAAAGCTGGCGTCACTTGCTGCCGTGATAGGTGACGGGCAAGTGCTTTCTCCTAACGCAATACTTGATGCCGCCTGTATGGGAGATTGGATTTTGTCGGCTGCGCTGCGCCATCCGTCAGGGGATCATCTGCGCGCTCTTGCCGGTGACGATAGTTTACCGATATTTACAGCACAAACGGCATGGAATATAGATTTGCTGCGTTCACCAAAGCCTGTAAATACTAAATCCGAAGATTGTGTAATACCACCGCCGGATGCACAGTTTCTAAATAAAATTAAAACACGAATAGAGTACAGTTATCCGTATGCTAAGGTAAGTGCTATGCCCGCAAAGCTGGCCGCGTCAGCTTTATCGCACAGAGAAATCCGACGCGAAGCAGCGGCACGCCTGCGCCCCGCATTTTTAAGCGAAAGAGGACTGACACCCGCCGAACGGGGGACAGCGCTACATACATTTATGCAGTTTGCTGACTATAAGGCAGCCGCTATTGACGCACATTCCGAAATAGCACGCCTTATTTCAAATGGTTTTCTCACACCATTGCAGGGAGAGTCAATTCAAATCAGAAAGTTAGAGGAATTTTTTGATTCATCATTATACGCGCGTATGATGCGTTCAAAGCAGCTTTTGCGCGAAGTTCATTTCACAATAGACATTCCTGCCTGTGAGCTTGAAAAAGAGCAAGTTCCACAGGCAGCAGACGAAATAATAGTAATACAGGGTATCGCCGACTGTGTAATAGTCGAAGAAAACGGTCTTGCCGTGGTTGATTATAAAACAGATAATGTAAAAAGCGGTGAAACGCTAATAAAAAGATACATAGAACAGCTGTCGATTTATACACGCGCACTTGAACGCACGCTGGGCTTGCCTGTGCGTGAGTGCATATTATATTCGTTTGCCTTAAACTCGAGCATAGACGCAACAGCCGAAGTAATTAAAAATATAAAAAACAGAAATAACAATAATCTATATTAATATTAGTATTTTATAAAAAAGGGAGAGAAGCATAATGGAACGATACGCCTGGACGGCAAAGGTCATCGACGGTAAATTGCCAGAGTATATTAAGCGCCATAACGAGATTTGGCCAGAGCTTGTTGATGTTTTGGAAAAGGCGGGTATAAAAAATTATACCATTTGGAATTCGGGCAATACTTTATTTGGCTATTACGAATGCGAAAAGGGCGTTGACTATGCTGCGAAAATTCAAGCGCAAAGCCCGGTAGTTGACAAGTGGAATGCCTACATGAAGGATGTCATGATTATGGAAATGGATAATGATACAGGTGCCCAGCCCTTGATGAAACAAGTTTTTCTTATGGAATAGCTTTATACTTATTAACCTGGAAACGGTGCGATGCGATTATCGCGCCGTTTTTTGCCTGCACACACATTTTTTTACTATTCTCAGTTTTAATCTGAGAATAGTATTATCTTTTATATCATTATCACAATCAAAGATTAGTATAAATATAATAGAGCGATAGAGTAATAAGGGGCAAAGGTCGTGTTTTATGAGAAGCAACCAAATAAAAGCGGTGCATCAACGCGATTTGAAAAAGCTGTTAAAATCATTAAAAGTCTACGATGCCGTAACAAACCACACCCGGAATTGTTTTTTTTGCAATGAAATAATATGTGAACGAACCATTTCGGCCGTATTCCCATATGGCGACACAGTTTGCTTTTGCTGTGAAAATCATCAGTGCAGTCGCCGTCTGCTTGACCTATCAAAGGAGGATGATGGGGGTGGATAAGTTAATGGGAGCTGTCGCCGACTTTTTTCTGCATTATGGCGGGTGGGGGATAGTCGCAATTTTCGTTATCCTTATACTTTTTTTTGGTGACAGGCTGTTTACGTCTGTCGAACGGTTTTGGTCAGCGTTTCGCAATGTTAGCACATTTACTTTTAAACGATACACTTCAACAAGACTCAGCAACCAGATACTCCAAGCGACAAAATCAATAAGTGGTATAAATAACGACCTGCTGCCATATCGGGTGAAAATTAAATGGATAAAAAGTGAACAGATAGAAAGTTTTTTAAAGAGCGGGCAGGTAATAATAAAAATTCGTGACGACGAAGATGTAAACAAATCATTTGTTTTAGCTATTGCCGAGTTTGTCAGGCAGGGCTTAGTTCACAATGTCAAGCGACATCTAAGAGATACTCATTTAGTGCAGGCAATCGATTTGTGCGCTGTAGATAAAATTTTGTCAAATGCATATATGGAGAGCCTGTCATATTTTGAAAAAAATATGCTCAATAATCTTTTAGAAACAGACGAAGATTTTGCAAAACGCTTTGAGGAGCTCCAATGTTTAGACTGCAGTGGTTTGTTCCTTCCGGTTTTTTTAAACGAGCTATCAAAGGTGCT
The DNA here is from genome assembly GCA_002409375.1 of Ruminococcaceae bacterium UBA5423. Lineage (GTDB taxonomy): Bacteria > Bacillota > Clostridia > Oscillospirales > Acutalibacteraceae > Avimonas. Next base: position 21,892 of record DHNF01000062.1, on the reverse strand, counting down.
AAGACGAATAAGCGGTCAGTATTTCATTGAAGACTATGAAACCGAGGCAAAATCATTCTTAAATTTTCTTATCGAATTTTGCAGCGATAAGCATAAAAAGCTATGCTATAATGGAAAGTATATACAGATTTCTTTTGGATTGATCGCCAACAAGGCATTTATTTCACGCCACGGCAAAGACGCTTATGTAGAAAAGGTGCGTGAAAGCCTTTCCTCGGGAATTCAAACAGTTTATCTTTTCGGTTGGGGCGACAGAATAAAAACCGTGCGCCAGGTAGCTGAAAAAGCGATACGCGGTGATGTACGCATAGCCTATATAAAAATACATCAATACCGTCATGTATTTGAAGATCGCAGCACGGCTCGTGCAATTTGCATTGAACTGTAAACAACGAATGATAAAAAGGGACGAAAAGCTGCTGTCAGTTGACAAGAACAGCGGCAACAGGTTATAATTTGTATGTTCTAATTTTTTCCAATAAAGGGGATTAAGCTTTATGACTATGACGCTTGCGTCGCAGACTGTTGACGGCTCATCAAAGGCTGGCAGCATGGTTTTTTCTTGCTGGGCAATAGTACTTGTCTTGGCGGCTATGTCGTTTGTGTTTTTGAGACGGGGCAAAAAGGAATATTCGGCTGCAATTCTCCCTTTGCTGCTTACCCCTTTTGCAAATATAATTGGCAGTATACCTGCACGCTTTTTATCTCGCTTTGTGCCGCTGTCTACGATAGAACTTCGCGTTATAATAGTGCTTACTGCAGGTCTGTTTTCCTGTCTTTTGCTCGGTATCGGTTCACGCAAAATAAAAGGACACCGCACGCGCCAAATATTTTTCTGGTGCTGTGCGGCATTTGTCATTATTTTGACACTTGTGCTGGTTATCAACGCAATGATTTCATAGTGAAGGTAAATCCAAAGCTTTTATAATATCCTGTGCTACGGTATTAGCGTCGGCGGCTGCATTTACTGTGAATGCTGCTGCCGCTTTGTATAGTGGCATTCGCTGTTTATATAAAGCACGCGCAGCGTTTTCGCGGTCGGGTCGGGCAAGTAAAGGGCGGGTGTTATCGCCCTTTAGACGCTCTAATATCACTTCGACAGGCACATCGAGCAGAACAATATCACCTGTAGCTGAGAGCGCTTTTTTATTTTCAGTAAAGGTTAGTGCACCGCCGCCCACTGCTATAACAAGTCCCTTTTGTGCTGCAAGATTGGCACATGCTTCGCGTTCAAGGCATCGAAAATGCTGCTGGGAAAATTTTTCAAATATTTCAGGTATTGTCATACCGGTTTTTTGAACAATCAATTCGTCTGTATCTTCAAACCGCCGTCCCGTCAAACAGGCCAGGTGTTGCCCCACGGTGGTTTTGCCGCTGCCCATAAAACCACATAAAATGATGTTTCGCATCAGTCTTCTTCCTTTCAGGCAAAATGACGACGCATTTCTTCAGACGCATCATCAATAAGCTGCACAATGTCGTCAGTATCAAATTTTGTTCCATGCCAAATTTCATGTGCAGCTACCGCTTGCCATACCAGCATAGGCATACCCCCCAGCGTGCGTGCTCCGTTTGCAGCGGCGCATTTTAGCAGTTCAGTTTGAGCAGGGTTATATACGGCATCAAACACCGCAGCGGCGCGTGATACGGTTTTTTGGTCAACAGGCATATTGTGACTGTTCGGGTACATACCCACCGGTGTTGCGTTTATCATCAATTCAAAATTACCGTCAAGCGAGTCAAGTGTTGTTATTGTATATGAAGTCTGTGGCTTTAATTTTAGCACATAATCACGAAGCTCATCGGCTTTTTTAAAATCCACCGGGCGAACGGCATTTACAATCGAGCATCCTGCCAGTGCCGCCTCACACGCAAATGTGCGGCCTACTCCGCCGCTTCCCAAAATTGCAATATTACCTTCAAGGCGAATATTCTCAAGGCGCAGTGCATTAAGAAAGCCGTCCGCATCTGTGTTGTGACCCATACAGCCATTTTCATCTATACTTATGGTATTAACCGAACGGTAAAGCTGTGCACGACCGCACAGACCGTCAAGAAAAGGCAACACTTGCTGTTTGTGTGGGATTGTAACATTTATCCCACCTGCATGGTCTAAAAGAGAGGTAAGCATTACCTTTAGCTTGTCGGGGGGTATGTCATATACAGAATAATCTGCATCAAATTTTTTTAAATTGAACAACCGTTTGTGAATAAACGGAGACATACTGTGTCCTATTGGGTGACCGATTACATAGAACTGCGTTTTTTGAGCCATAATAGATCAGCCTTTCAATAAAAACAAGCCGCTACACAAGTTTTTTAAAATTATATGATAAATTTTAAAAATATGATTGACAAAACAGCATTTTACTAATAATATTTTGGTGTACTTGGTTTTGTGGGCAAATAAAGCTGCATAGATTATAGCACAAAGCCACGCCTCTGTCTATTTTAGACAAGCGCAAAATAGGTCACTATGAAGGAAGGATGAGCTGGATGGTACTGGAAAAGGTGAAAGCAATACTTGCGGGTCAATTTGATGTCGAAGAGGACACTATAACTCCGGAAACAAATATTGCGGATGATTTGGGCGCCGACTCGCTGGATGTGGTGGATATGCTGATGTCCCTCGAGGACGAGTTTGACGTGGAAATCCCGGACGAAGAAATAGAAAAAATGCAAACGGTCGGTGATGTTGTAACCTACATTGAGGAGAATATGTAGGCATATCGGCGCACCTTGATTGTTATACTAATAATTGATATTAGTATAAATGCAATTAAATAAAAAAGGAGAGCAGTGCTTTAAGCCTGCATCTCCTTTTTTATTTAGATTTTCTCAAGTTCAAATCCAAAATCATATGCAAGGTTTGCAATTCTAATAAACTCACAAAGTGTTAATTGTTCGGCACGTGCGGTTCGCGGCACATTCGCATCATCAAGCAGTGCGCCAACCTGTTCTTTTGCAAGCCCGGTATCCGTCAATGAATTATAAAGTGTTTTGCGTCGTTTACCGAACGCTGAGCGTATAAAGCAAAAAAGCAACTTTTCACTTTTTACCTCGTACGGAGTGGCTTTATGAATATTAAGGCGTATTACCGCGCTGTCTACATTGGGCGCAGGCATAAAACTGCCACGCGATACCGAAAAAAGAATCTCAGGTCTTGAATAATACCATACAGCAAGAGATATGGCTCCGCATTCGCGGGTACCCGGCTGCGAGCATAGCCGCACCGCAGTCTCTTTTTGCACCATAACTGTAATATTATCCACCGGCAACCGACTTTCAAGCAGGTGCATAATAATAGGAGATGTTATATAATAAGGCAGGTTGGCGCACACAGCCACCTTTAGACCTGCAAACTCACGCTCAATCAAATTTTGATAATCAGTTTCCATAGCGTCACCGTGGATTATGCGTGTATTGGTGACATCTTCGAGTGTTTCACTAAGGACCGGCAGCAGACGGTTATCAATTTCAATAGCGACAACATGGGCGGCTCGAGCGGCAAGCTCACGCGTCAAAACACCAATACCGGGTCCTATTTCCAATACTCCTGTCTTACTGTCTGCACCACAGGCCTCTGCCATTTTTGGGCATACCGAAGGGTTTATCAGAAAATTTTGTCCAAGTGACTTTGTAAATTTAAATCCGTGTTGTTTAAGCAATGAACGGATTTTAGATATATCAGTAAGCTTGTCCAACGTATCAATCCATTCTACTAAATTCAACAAAGGCGTCGGGAAGCAACTCCGACAACATCGTTTTTTTATAGTCTTCCCCTTGCGCTGCAGCACATAATACAGGAATGTCGCCAAATTCAGCGAGCACCTGCCGGCATATCCCGCATGGCGAAACCGGTTGTTTGCCAGCTGCCACAGCAATAGCGACAAAGCTACGCTCTCCCGCACTTATTGCAGAGGTTAAGGCGGCCCGCTCTGCACAGATTGTAGCACCCAGTGAAGCGTTTTCACAATTTGCACCAGTATATATTTTGCCCGATTTGGCTAAAAGTGCAGCGCCAACGGCAAAGTCTGAATAAGGGCAGTAGGCATTGACGCGCACCTTCTGTGCAAGGCTGACAAGCTCAAGCAGCTTTGTTTTACTAATCATTATGATTTTTACCCCATTGTATTTAACATTAGGGGCGGATTCCATATCCGCCCGTTCAATGATTCAATCAAGGCTTTTTGTTGATAAATATATTGAATTGAGTTATTATATGAAAAGTAATATAAAAATCTGAAAGGCACGGGATTTAAATGAACAGACGCGACAAGGAAAACTATTATCTCGATATTGCCCAGGCCGTATCAGAACGGGGCACATGCTTAAGACGCAATTTTGGCGCAATTATAGTAAAGAATGATCAAATCCAGTCAACAGGCTATACAGGCGCGCCGCGTGGGCGTAAAAACTGTTGTGATTTAAAAACCTGTCTGAGAGAAAGCATGAACATACCAAGGGGAGAACGCTACGAGCTTTGCCGTTCGGTCCACGCCGAGGCCAACGCAATTATAAGCTCCGCCCGCAGTGACATGATAGACTCAACACTATACCTTGTAGGCGTCGACAGAAAAAGCGGTGAGCTTGTCAAAAACGCCTGTTCCTGCTCGATGTGCAAAAGATTGATTATCAATGCGGGTATTTGCCGCGTCATTATTCGAAACACCCCTAATGATTTTACGGTGGTATACGTGCAAGACTGGGTTGAAAATGACGATTCACTTGATGGCAAGAAAGGCTATTAACGATATCTCTTTAGGTTTTTATAACGTCTGTGTCTGCGCTTGCGATTGTGCACTAATCCGAGAATAAAGTAGCCTATAAGAAGCAGTGCAAGCAGCACAAGTCCGATGAAAAACCACGACGATGATAAAAATGTCTGTACATTGGCCCACATCGCAAGCAACTGGCTACGTTCGACTGACTCGCTCGCTATTAAATCCACTTCCCCTATTATTTGGTCAACATTTGTTTTTAGCATTACCTTCCCCAACACTTGTCCTTTGGTAATCGGCGCGTCAACACTGTCAGCTGTTAGGTTGATATCATATTCAATCGTCGACTTGTCCAGCCCTTTGATTACGATTGCAGCAACATCATTTTTGGGCCTTAATGGTACGCTGTCCTTATCCCATGCAAGGTTTACTTTAATTTGTGTTACCGTTTCATATTTATCCAGCAATTTTTCATATGTGAAATTGTTAAAAGCCCACTGATACAGTGCCCGTGTATCTTTAAAGTATACTCCTCTGTTTCCTTGCTCATCCGTGTCGGGCTCACCCATTACAATACACAGGTATTCATATCCGCTGTCTCTTGCAACCGATGCAAGGCAGCGTCCTGCAGGAGTGGTATAACCTGTCTTACCGAACGCCATCGGAGAATAATAATACGAAGTGGTAGAGCGTAGCATATCGTTGGTTGTCGCATATGTGCGCTTAGTGCCGCCGCTTACCGGATTGCATGTATGTTGCAATGCGGCGAACAAAGGCTCGTATTCGGGATACTCCATTGCGTACCGCATGATTTTATATAAGTCACGGGCTGTTGTGTATTGGTTAAGGCTGTCAATCCCGGTGACGTTGGCAAAGCTGGTGTTTTCGCATCCGATTTTCTTGGCAAGTGTGTTCATTTCGGCTACAAATTGTGAGTGGCTTCCGGATAGAGTGATAGCTAATGTCACGCATGCGTCGGCTGCCGTTTGAATCATTGATATCGACAGCAAATCGCGAACAGTCCACTCCTCTCCGACTTGCATTTGAACCGTAGTCAGGCCGGTACCCGCAATAATATTGAAACCCTCGCTGGAATACTTGCCTGTTACCTTGTCAATGTCGATTCCTTTATCTCTGATTATTTCTATTGCAGTAACGCCCACCATTATGCGCACTAATGCTGCGGGGGATCTTTTTGAATCGGACTGCTTTTCATACAGTACCGTATCCTCCTCGGGCGTTGCGCCAAGGCTTACTAAAATTGCCGAGTTGGCACTTATTTTCATGTTGGACGGCAAATCATACAGTACGCCCGCCGCCTGTGCCGAAGTATGAAGAAGTACGGATGTAAGCCCGGCAATTATTACCGCAATTCGAGATATAATTCTTAATCCTGGTTTTTTCATAGTCCTGTTCACCCATTTAATATGTTTTGCAAATGTTATTATTAAAGTGAAAGGCTTGGTTATTTCATGGTATATGTCACCGGCGACACACACGGGGATTTTTCCCGTTTCAAAAGTCGAGCAGCTCGCCGCCTGCGACGCGGAGATACGCTCATTGTACTCGGAGACTTTGGTTTTATATGGGACGGTTCAAAAAAAGAGAGAAGCATATTAAAAAGACTTTCTAAAAAAAAATATAATATTCTGTTTTTGGACGGTCCGCATGAAAACTATGATATGCTGCGCGACATACCGATTTCCGAATGGAACGGCGGCCGTGTGCAGATTATCGAGGGCAACCTCATGCATCTGTTGCGCGGTGAAATATATAATATTGAAAACGAAAGTTATTTTGTGTTTGGCGGGGGAGAGGGTAACGACCGTGATATGCGTGATGAGGCCAAGACATGGTGGGAGGAAGAAATGCCGTCTGCCGAGCAAATGCAGAACGGGCTGCTTAGCCTTGAAAAGCACGGCAACAAGGTGGATTATATACTTACGCACGAATACCCGGGCAGGGGAGCGGGATTTTTTGGGACGACCGGTCGCAAAAACGGCCTAAATGCCTATCTCGGCCTGATTGCAAGTGAGGTTGAATATAAGCAATGGTACGTTGGATCGCTGCACATTGACAGGTCACTAAGCAAAAGGTTGCATGCTGTCTTTCAGCAAATTCGTCCGGTTAATTCTGCTATTGATAAAAGATAAGCTATACATCCTCATAAATTAATTCTGTGCGGGTGCAAATATCATTGATTTTATTACGCAATTCAAGAAAATCTGCAAAAGCTTGCGGCTTTTGATTTGGGTTACGCAACAAAGCGGCTGGGTGAAAAGTGCCCATCATCAAAGTCTCGCCCTTCTTGATAAACTGGCCGTGTTGTTTTGTCACCTTAAAATCGGGTGAAATAATACGACATGCCGCCACGCGACCGAGACACACAATGATTTTGGGGCGAATAAGAGCCGTTTGTGCCCTAAGCCAGTTAATACATGCTTCCTGTTCAGCCGGCAGAGGGTCGCGGTTGTTGGGTGGGCGGCATTTGACTATGTTTGCAATATATATATTATGTTTGCGTGACAGTCCCACAGCCGCAAGCATCTTGTCCAAAAGCCGGCCTGATCTGCCCACAAAAGGTTCGCCTTTCAGATCCTCCTGCTCGCCGGGTCCTTCACCTACGAACATCACCTCGGATTTCGGGTTGCCGACGCCGACAACCACATTTGTGCGAGTTGACGCAAGGTCACAGACATTGCAGATTTTGCATTGCTCTATTAAATTATCCCAGTTCCCGTGTGCCATTTAACCAGCCTTCCAATTTTGCAGAACACCATTTTAATAATATATTAGCTTTTCTTGCCTTTATAATACCATACTTTAGCTTGAAATAACAGCCCTAAGGCGTTACAATAATATTATAAAAGAAATTAGTACTAATTGAAAGGATGTTCTATATAAAATGGAAAAACAGGTTTTGATCGAAACGTCGGCTCGTCATGTACACTTGTCGCGCAAGGATTTGGATACCCTTTTCGGCGAAGGCTACGAACTCACTAAAAAGAAGGATTTGTCGCAGCCCGGACAGTTTGCTTGCAATGAGAGGGTTGACATTATCGGGCCTAAAAGGACGCTTACCGGCGTTTCTATTTTAGGACCTGTGCGAAAGAATACGCAAGTAGAAATATCTCTGACCGATTCACGCTCGATAGGCGTAGAGGCGCACATACGCGAGTCCGGCGACACAGCCGGTTCTGCCCCATGCAAAATTGTAGGACCAAAGGGCGAGGTTGAGCTTTCGCAGGGTGTTATTGTTGCAAAGCGCCACATACACATGACATCGGCAGACGCGCAGGAATTTGGTGTAAAAGACAAAGATGTAGTAAGCGTAAAGGTAAAAACTGACGCGCGTTCCCTTGTGTTCGGCGATGTGGTTGTACGCGTAAGCGACAGCTTTTCACTTGCAATGCACATTGATACGGATGAGTCTAACGCTGCCGGTATAAAAAGTGCAGTTTTCGGCACAGTAATCAAATAATATAAAAATACAGTGCACATAAAACCGAACGGACTGATAAACAAATCAGTCCGTTCGGTTTTTGGGAAAAGTAGGGCTCGATACCCTTAACGCGCCGATGGTAAAAAGCAGTTATCCAAATAGGGATTCGTATTTTTCAAATCAAATTCTATCACACAAAAGCAATCGCTGCTCACGATATTTATTAAATGAGCGAGTGCATATAACGAATACAACAAGGTTGCAAAAAATTCCGACCACATTACCGTCAATCCCCCATGGCTTGTGCATCACATGGTTCCATAACATTGACGAAACAAGTCCGGCTTCGAGGGCGCGGCGAAACGATGCCCCATTTGACTTTACACCTAAAAGGGCGGCAGCAAGCGGCACAAGTATTAACGGAGACCAAAACGAATAAGCCAACACCAGTATATTGAAAATGCCAGGGAGAATAAATGCAACAAGTACGGCGGCGGCACCTGTGAGTAGATTTATGACACGCAGCCACCAAAGCTCAGAGCGTTTCGATATAGATGGCCGAACAACCTTAATCGTGTCGCAAACCAAGCCAACCGACGCTCCATTCAGAAAACCATCGGCTGCCGATAATATAATTGATACCATAGATGCCATAACCAGACCGCGCATACCGGTGGGCAAGACCGATTTTACAAGTGCAGGCATCGCCGTGGCCCCGTCGTTTGTAACATTAAGCGAAAAGGCAGACATTCCAATAAGTCCGGTTAATATAAATACCGGCATTGAAAACAGACCGCTTAGCACGGTTGCTCGTGCCGTGCCCCGCGGGTTGCGGCCGATAAGGAGACGCTGAGTGTATGGAGGGGCAAGTGCTTCTCCAAACATCATAGTAATAAACATTGAAAAAAATCCAGCGGGAGTTGTACCGTTGAACGGATTTAAATACCCAGAGGGCAGTGAACCAAGCATTGTGCCAAGACCGCCCGCCTGACGGATAGACAATAAAAGCAGTAAAGGCATACCTGCAACCAGCATTACAAACTGTACTATGTCGGCAATTATTACAGACTGTAAACCTCCGGTTGTGGAATAAAGTATCACAATTCCGCAGCCTATCAGTATACCTATTCGGGGCTCGATTCCGAGCAAAACATTAAACACCATGCCGATAGCTCCCATTTGAGCACCCACCACACCTGCACAGCATATAAATGAAAATATTCCTGTCAGTACTTGTGCGGCATGCCCATATGTCATTCCGATAATGCTTCCTACTGTCGCGGCTCCTTTAAACCTTTCCACGCCAGGCACCAAAAATTTCCCTATTAATATTGTCGAAATACTAAAGCCAAACAATGCAAGCGTCATGCCAATGCCGTTAGTAAAGGCCTCGGCTGCATTTCCAGATGAGTATCCCCCGCCTATATATGATGCAGATAGTGATGCGAATATTGTCAAAGTGCCATATCTGCCGCCTGCTGCGGTAAAGCCGTCCGCATCCTTTACTCGTCTTCCGATATATATGCCAATGCCTGCGAGCACGGCGAGATACGCTATTACCATACCGGTGTCAAATAACATTACCCCGCCCTCCTATCTCTTGATTATTGAATAAAATGCATTAAAACCACATCAATCTTTTGTAAGGAACGCCGTTCCCGGCGTTCCGCACGGTTTTTACAGCAGCCCGCTAATAATGACAAGATGGTCTATTTTCTACAATGATATTTCCTATTGTGGCTCTCTTAATTTCAATCGGAACGCTGAGGACAGCGTTCCCTACGGTTGCAAGGATACATTTTAAACAATGCACAATGAATGATATTCATTCGTGAGGAAAGTAGATCGCATAGTATATTTATTATGTAAAATGCATTAAAACCACATCAATCTTTTGTAGGGAACGCCGTCCCCGGCGTTCCGCACGGTTTTTACTAATATTAATACTATGGGCGGCCAAGCACAAATATGCCGCATAACATTTAGTCATGCGGCATAATACTTTGAATATTTTATTGTATTTTCATTGATATATCCAAGGCAGTAACCGAATGGGTAAGCGCCCCTATTGATATTATATCAACGCCGGTCAGAGCAACTTCACGCAGGTTTTGTTCAGTTATTCCGCCGCTTGCCTCAAGCAGTGCTCGCCCTGCATTAAGCGTTACCGCCTCTTTCATTTGATCACAGCTCATATTGTCAAGCATGATTACATCTGCACCCGCATTTACAGCTTCGCGGACCTCGTCAATATTGCGGGTTTCAACCTCCAGCTTTACCATGTGTCCAAGCTTATTGCGCACAGCTGAAATTGCCGCCGTAATGCTGCCTGCAGCATCAATATGGTTGTCTTTGAGCATCGCACCGTCCGAAAGGTTAAAGCGGTGGTTGTGGCCTCCTCCGACCATTACGGCATATTTTTGCAAAGGACGCAGACCGGGCAGAGTTTTGCGAGTGTCAGTTATTGATGCGTTAGTCCCTGTTACAATCTGTACGCAGCGGTTTGTTGCTGTTGCAATACCTGACATGTGTTGAAGCAGGTTGAGTGCTGTTCTTTCACCTTTAAGCAGACATCGAATACTGCCGCTAAACTCGGCAATGCAATCGCCCGGCTTAATATGCTCACCGTCATGCTTGTATACAGTTGATTTAAAGCTGTCATCCAGCAAGGCAAATACGCGCAGAGCCGTATTTATCCCGCACACAACCCCTTCTGCCTTGGCGACAAACCGTGCCGAGCCACGAATTTCTTGTGATATCAACAAATCGGTTGTAGTATCAATATAATTGATGTCTTCGCGCAGTGCGGTTTTGATTACATCGTCAATATAAAAAATAGGCAATTCCATTAAGCAGCACCTCCCAAAATTAATGAATATTATGTCAATGTAAGTCTTCCAACCACGATTCCTCGGGCTCTTTTTGTACTACCTCTTTTAATAGTAATGTGCAAATAGTGGCAAGACTTTTTGCTTCAAGGTAATCAGAGGTAATTGCATAGTCATTATTTTTCAGCTTTTTTAAAATTTTGGTAGATTCTTTGAGGCCATCATGTACGGCTTCATAGTTGGGAACAACAAACCAGGCTCGCCCGATAATTTGGCGAATGCTGGTTCTATAGCCGGGCTCAAGAGCGCGTTTGCCTGTAGGCAGTGGGGGAGGCGGAGAGGTGACGCTGCTTTGCTCATGGCGCATTCTGCGGCTTATGTCGTAGGTGCAGCGGCGTGCAAACACCAATGCTTCTAAAAGTGAATTGCTTGCAAGGCGATTCATGCCGTGCACACCTGTATGCGAGCATTCGCCGGCTGCGTATAATCGGTCAACCGTTGTGTCTCCATACACATTCACGTTAATACCGCCCATCAAATAATGCTGGCACGGAAACACAGGGATACGGTCTTTTGCGATGTCTATACCCTCTTCAAGACAACGTTCGTATATCATTGGAAACCGCCGTTTTATAAACTCTTCACCGCGACCGGTTATGTCCAGATAAAAATCCTCGTTTCCTGTGCGTATTGATTCTTTTATAATCGAGCGCGATACTACATCTCGGGGGGCAAGCTCTCCGCGTTTGTCATAGCTTTTCATAAACTGTTCGCCAAAGCAATTAACAAGAATCGCTCCCTCGCCGCGCACAGCTTCGGATATCAGAAATCGTTCTCTTCCTTGCGCCGCGGCAAATGCAGTGGGGTGAAACTGGATAAGGTGCAAGTTTTTTGTCTTGGCTCCAAGTTCGTGAGCGAGCGTGATGCCGTCACCGGTTGCAATTGCGGAGTTTGTCGTGTACGGGTACATTCTACCAATTCCTCCCGTGCACAGTATGCAGTATGAGCAGGATATATAGTGAAAACCCTGTTGGTCCAGCACACCCGCCCAAAAGCCCCCTTGGACCGGTTTGAGTGAGGACAAATGGGTATATTCCATAAATGTGATGTTTGAGCGCGACTTAGCAGCGGCAAGCAGCTTGCTGGTGATTTCACGACCCGTCGAGTCCTTGTGATGAAGGATGCGGCGCCTCGAATGCCCGCCCTCCAGCGTCATTGATATTTGCCGAGTTTCATCGCGATCAAATTCCACGCCCATTTGCTTAATAAGGCGCAACACATCTTCAGGACCTTCGTTTACAAGTATTTCAAGGCTGCGAAGATCGTTTTTATATCCACCTGCAATCAGCGTGTCGGCGATATGCAGCCGGTAATCGTCGTCGGTTTTATCAACTACAGCCGCGACACCACCTTGCGCTAAATAGCTGTTGCATAATGTCAGCTCACGCTTGGATAGCACCAAAACCTTGGTTTCGGGTTCAAAATTAAGTGCGGCATATAATCCGGCAACACCCGAACCGGCTATAAGCACATCGTATTCATTCATATATTAGTCTAACCTTCCAACGTTTATCCACGAAATCTTTTTAACAAATTTTCAATTTTAAGATGCGGATCAATTATTTTGCTTACCGACACATCATGGTTTAGTGCTGCGATAAAGTATGCGATATATTTTGAAACATCGACTTCATAAAACCAATTGCGGCTTTTTAACTCTTCGCTGCGGTAAGTGAGGTTTGTTCCGAATACGCCCGATATTACGCCGTCATTATATGCTTTATCAAAGCTGTCTAACCCGCCGGTAAATATTGCGTAAGTGGCGTATGCATAAATATTGCGCGCCTTGCGTTTTTTTAGCTCGTATGCAATGTCGAGCATGGATTCACCTGAAGATATGATGTCGTCAGCGATAAACACATCCATGCCGTCAACCGAATTGCCGAGATATTCATGCGCTACAATTGGATTGCGGCCGTTCACTATAGTAGAATAGTCACGGCGTTTATAGAACATGCCCAAGTCTACACCAAGTACTGATGCATAAAACATATTACGACTCATTGCACCCTCATCTGGGCTAACTATCATCAAATGGTCTTGGTCGGGTTTTATATCGGGGACATTATTAAAAAGCGCCTTTAAAACCTGATAATATGGAATAACATTGTCAAAGCCCATCAAAGGTACGGCGTTCTGCACCCGTGAATCATGTGCGTCAAAGGTAATAATATTGGCTACACCCATGCTTCTAAGCTCTTGAAGAGCAACGGCGCAATCGAGGGATTCACGGTAATTTCTCCGATGTTGCCTGCCCCCATACAAAATGGGCATGATTACATTAACGCGGTGTGCTTTTCCGCCTGTTGCCTGTATAATGCGCTTCAGATCCTGATAGTGGTCATCGGGTGACATTACATTCTCATGGCCAAACATCTTATATGTGCAGCTATAGTTTCCCACATCAACCAAGACAAACAAGTCATCACCGCGAATGCTTGAATGAATTATACCTTTGGCATCACCCGAGGAAAAACGCGGGCACTCAGAGTCAACTATAAATGAGTCACACGATCTGCCACTGTTTGCCGCCCAGCGCGTCAAGTGTCGGTCTATTTTAATCCCAAGCTCCCGGCACCCTTGCATCGCAATCAAGCTAAGAGGCGCGACGCAATCCTCGTGATTGAATATCATTTCACTGGGTTTTACTTCAGCCAATGTTAACTTCTCCTTTTTTCATGTAATTAATGCTCACTGAATAATACCGTTTGCGAAAAATATTATATTTAGCTCTCTAACAAAGAGCATAATAATCGCTAGTTAAATTGTATCACATTCTGCTAAAAAAGTAATTAAAATTAATTAAAACAATATTCGCTCCAAACTATTGATAATGCACAACTCGGACATGCACGCCCAATACTTTAATACTAATAGATTATTTAAATTTTCCTAAATAAAATGACAAACTGGGC
>DHNF01000062.1:0-7794 GCA_002409375.1 Ruminococcaceae bacterium UBA5423 | reverse complement strand
CAATAAAATGACAAACTGGGCTAAAAGAAAAACCGTTCGCACCAATATACTTTGGGCGGACGGTTTAAAGATAAATTAATCGCTCTCAAACGGGAGCAGTGCAATATGACGGGCACGTTTAATTGCAACTGTCATTTTACGCTGGTGTCCGGCACAATTGCCGGTAACCCGACGCGGAAGTATTTTTGCCCTTTCGGACATGCAGCGACGCAAACGCGCGACATCCTTATAATCAATCGTATCAATTTTATCAACGCAGAAGCTGCACACCTTGCGACGACCTTTTCGGTTGCCCCGCGCCTGGCGTGCTGGCCTTTCTGCTCTATCCGGTTTGTCAGCCATGATTTATTGGCCTCCTTTACTAATAAATTAAAACGGCAGCTCTTCGTCGCCCACAATTTCCTCAAAATCTCCGGGTTCGGCGGTTGAGAAAGCAGGCTGTGTTTCATTGAACTGCGGTATTTGCGAATCAAAATTACCGGCAGGGGATGTGCCCCCGCTGCTACGCTTTGACTCGCCAAAAAATACGTTGTCGGCAACCACCTCGTAGGCTGTTCTCTTGTTGCCGTCTTTATCGGTGTAGCGTCTGGTCTGAAGCGAACCTTGGACGGCAATCATCGAGCCCTTATGAAAATAACGGCTAATAAATTCGGCAGTGCCGCGCCATGCAACAATGTCAATCCAGTCGGTTTGCTTTTCCTGACCTTTGGGCTGGAACGTACGGTCTACCGCAATACTAAAACTGGTAACCGGGATTTGCGATTGTGTATGCCGCAGTTCGGGGTCGGCTCCAAGCCGTCCCATCAGACAAACAACGTTCAGCATTTTTGTTCCTCCCTACTTATCGTTACGGATAATTAGTGACCGCAGTACACCTTCGGTGATTTTGCAGACACGATCAAGCTCTGCCGGAAAATCCGAATCGCTGTCAAATTTGTAAAGCACATAAAAGCCTTCACTTTCGTCGTTAATCAAGTAGGCAAGTCTTCGCTTGCCCCATTCATCAATTTCGACATTCTCGGCATTCTGCTCGAGCAGCGATTTGAACTTGTCCACCAAAGTGGCAATTCCTTCCTCTCCTAAAGTTATGGAAAAGATAAGAACAGCCTCATAGGACCCTTTTACTGTGGGCATAATTGCACCTCCTTATGGCCTGATGGCCCTGGTTCACTGACCGGGGCAAGGATGGGTATTCACCATTATATATACTGCTGATTAATCAACAGTGTCAATATTATATCAGCACTCCCTTTTGCAGTCAAGCTTTTCGATGATGATATTCAACGCATGGGTATTGTTGATTGCATACGGTATCAATCATTTGGGCGGATATGCGGGCGGATATAGAATCCGCCCCTACGACTTCGTATATGTCCGGCTCAAGTGTTAAAATACTTTACATTGTCGTTAAAATCCCATATAATGTGATTTGTGAATCTTATTCGATAATAAAGGGATGTAATCCGAATGCTTCAATATGAAGAACTACGGCAAAAACTTGAAGAGCTTAAGCCTAATATTGATGACCTGGCATCGGCGTTAGGGCTGGAACGCTTGCGCAGTGAAGTTGGCGGGCTGCAATCAAAGGCTGCGTCTCGCGGCTTTTGGGACGATATGGACGCCGCACAATCTGTTTTGCGGCGAACTTCCGAGTTAAAGACTACTATTAACAATTACGAACACTTAGTGTCGATGTATCACGATGCCGAAACACTAATCCAGCTTGCCGATGAAGAACAGGACGAGTCGCTGCTTGAGGAATGCACCATCGCAGTCGACGAAGTGCGGCATGAAACCGAAAAACAACGGTTGTCTACACTGTTAACCGGCGAATACGACAGCAAAAATGCTATACTCACATTCCACGCGGGGGCGGGTGGCACCGAGGCCCAGGATTGGGCAGAAATGCTGTACCGTATGTATACGCGCTGGGCGGAACGGCACGGCTATAAGTACGAAATCCTTAATTATCTTGACGGCGACGAGGCAGGCCTTAAAAGTGCATCAATTTTAATAAACGGACTCAACGCCTATGGTTATCTCAAGCCGGAATCCGGCATTCATCGCCTTGTGCGCATTTCTCCGTTCGATGCCTCGGGCAGGCGGCACACTTCATTTGCAGCACTTGAAGTTATTCCGGAGATTGACGACTCGGTTGAAGTTGAAATACGCCCGGAGGACTTGAGAGTTGACACTTACCGCTCAGGTGGCGCAGGCGGACAACATGTTAATAAAACAGAGTCAGCGGTGCGAATTACACACATTCCAACCGGAGTAGTTGTCGCTTGCCAGAATGAGCGAAGCCAGCATCAGAACCGTGAGGTTGCAATGCGCATGCTGAGATCTAAGCTTGTTGAAATCAAGGAGCGCGAGCACTATGACAGGATAGAAGATATTAAGGGCGGTCAAGCGCAGATAGCGTGGGGCAGCCAGATTCGCTCCTATGTTTTTATGCCGTATACGCTCGTAAAGGATCACCGAACAGGTTTTGAAAATGGTAATATTTCGGCTGTGATGGACGGTGATCTTGACGGGTTCATTAACGCATATCTCAAAGCTGCTGCAAACGGTACGCTGGAAAATTAAAAAATAAGGACTATTCGGCAAGCAAATAATCCTGGTCATTGATACCCAGCAGCTCATCTGCCTCGGCTTCATCTACTTGCTCGACGGTTTTGAGTTTTTTATTTATGATCCGGTTGCGTTTTTGTGCGTCATCCAGCGTGTTGCCGGCCTCATCTAACTTTTTACGAACCTTTTTAAGTATCTTGTCAAAGTTATCGTATTGCATTTTGACCGCTCCAAGCACCTTCCAAACCTCTGAAGCACGCTTGTCCAGTGCAATTGTGCGAAAACCCATACGCAGCGTATTCAAAAAGGCGGTAATAGTAGTGGGGCCGCAAACCATCACGCGATGTTTGTTTTGGATTTCTTCTGCAAGTCCGGGACGACGCAGTATTTCGGCATATAATCCTTCTGTGGGCAAAAACAGGATAGCAAAATCCGTTGTGACAGGAACGTTAATATATTGCCTCGAAATCTTTGCAGCCTCATCCTTTATACGGCGTTCAAGTGCTTTGGTCGACTCCTCAACACCGGCTTTGTCTGCTTTTTCGGCAGCATCACATAAACGCATGTAATCCTCTTGGGGAAACTTGGAGTCTATAGGCAGCCATACATAACTGTCGCTTTTATCGCGCGACGGTATTTTTATTGCATATTCCACCATTTCGTTGTTGTTTTTGGGTGACACATTGCGTTGGTATTGATCGCTTGTAAGAGTTTGTTCAAGAATGTTGCCAAGCTGAACTTCGGCCCATGTTCCGCGCGCTTTAACATTGGTAAGAACACGCTGCAAATCGCTGACATCGCTTGCAAGCTCTTTCATTTCACCGAGGGATTTATGTACATCCTTAAGCTGTTCGCCAACAAGCTTAAAACTGCTGTCAAGACGCTGGTTAAGTGTGCTCGTTAGTTTTTCATCGACTGTCTGCCGCATTTGGTCAAGCTTTTGTTCATTGCTTTCCTGCAATTTGCCGACGGCTTCGGCAAGCGTGGCTCCGAGCTTATCACTTTGTCTTGTGTTTATATCCTGTATTCTAAGAATTTTTTCATTAATTTCCTTAAGAGCTGCTGCACTTTCCTGTCTGTTTGCCAGAAATTCCTGGCTCATTCTGCTGCTGAATCTTTCAAGGCTTGTGGACAATTCCTGCCGGCTGCGCTGTAATTCACTGTTTAAGTACAATATCAAATCATCAAGCTTGCGCCTTAATTCTTCCGTATCCTGGGAATTTTGTGCAGGCTTTTTTATAATAGCAATGCACTGCAAAATCAAAATCAATACGCCCAGTGCAATTATTATGTAATCCATTATCGCCACGCCCTTTTTTCTTTATATAATAAAATTATACATTAAACTACAATATAAACAAGACTAAAAAAATAGTCCCGCCCAAAAATGGGGCAGGACTAATACTAATTCACCATAAGGGTATCAAGCTCAGCGCCGGGTACGGTGTTCTCTACCATTTGCAAAAAAATTGCACGATTCGTATAGGGCGCGATGCCCTCATTGCGCTGTTCGCATCACATATGATCAAAGCGTTATAACGGCAGAGGCGTATGTCAAGCCGCCTCCAAAAGCTGCTAAAGACAATGTATCGCCCTTTTTTATTTTCCCGCTTTTTAGGCAATCGTCAATGGCAATCGGTATTGACGAAGCTGAAGTATTTCCGTATCTTTGCAGCGTTATAATAAACTTGTCCATCGCAACATTAAATTTTTTTGCCGCCGAACTGATTATTCTCAAGTTTGCCTGGTGCGGTACAAACCAATCAATTTGGTCTATGCTTATCGCAGCTTTTTCTATAGCTTTATTAAAAACAAACGGCATAATTTTTGTGGCGAATTTAAAAATCTCCGGTCCGTTCATCCATGTTGTTTGTTTTTTGCCACCTCTTTTTTCAATTTCCTCAGGGCTGAAGAAGCATGCCGGACAGGTCAAAAGCTCTCCTCTTGAACCGTCAGAACCTATATGTGTTGACAGTATTCCTCCCTGATTAACACTGCTTAATACAAACGCTCCGGCGCCGTCTCCAAAAAGCACGCAGGTATTGCGGTCGTTCCAGTCAGTTACTTTTGACAATGTGTCTGCACTGATTATAACAGCATTCTTATATGAGCCTGTGCTGATGTATTGACATGCAATTGACAGTGCAAAAATAAAGCCCGAACATGCTGCGGATATGTCGAACGCCGCGGCATTTGAGGCACCAATTAGTTTTTGCACCTGACAGGCAGTGGACGGGAAAAACTGATCGGGGGTTACCGTGGCAACTATTATCAGATCAATTTGCTCCGGCTTTATTTGCGCACTTTCAATTGCACGCATAGCTGCTTTTGCCGCTAAATCTGATGTAGCGGTGTTGCTTTCGGCTATTCGCCTTTCAATTATACCTGTTCGTTCCTGTATCCATTTATCGCTTGTGTCTACCATTTTTTCCAAATCAAAATTTGTGAGTATTTTTTCAGGTACATAGCTTCCGGTACCAATAACCCCAACCTTATTCTTTATCATTAGCTAAGCCTCTCCATAACATTAGTATTAACCTCAAAAGCCATGCCGGCTTCAAGCATTTCCATTTCAATATCAAATAAATACTGCATGTGCTGGGGCAACAAATCCTTAATTGACAGTGCCATGCTGTTAAGAGACGGACTGTTGATTGCAGAAATCATTGCTCCAATCATCACCATGTTGGACATCTTAACATTTGATTTGTCCATTGCAATTTTTGTTGCAGGGATTTTTATTATGCAGATGTCATCGCGGTAATCACTATGTGTAATTTGATGGCTGTCCACGATTAAAACTCCGCCTTTTTTTACAGCCGGCAGAAATTTATTTAAAGCGGGCACACTCATTGCTATTACAATGTCGGCCTGTGACACGATAGGAGATGCAATTTCGGCATCGGATATAATTACATGGCAATTTGCGAACCCGCCTCGCATTTCGGGACCATAAGAGGGCAGCATTGACACCTTTTTACCATCAGTCATGCCGGCAAATGCAATAAGTCGTCCTGCAGCAACAATTCCCTGACCGCCAAAACCCGAAATAATAATATTATGAGTTTTCAAACTTTTGCACTCCCATCCTTGATAATGCCCAGTGGATAAAAGGGAATCATATTATTTTCAACCCATTCAAGAGCCTTTACGGGAGACATTTTTAAATTTGTAGGGCAGGCGGACAGCACTTCAATCATTGAAAAGCCTTCGCCTCTTAACTGCATTTCAAACGCTTTTATTATCGATTTTCCGGCTTTAATAATATTAGCGGGGTTATGCACCGAAACCCTTTCTATATACCGTGCACCATCAAGCGTTGACAACATTTCGGACATTCTTATGGGATAGCCCTCCTGCTGCCGCCTTCCATAGGGAGAGGTAAGTGTGACTTGGCCATTAAGTGTTGTCGGGGCCATTTGTCCGCCTGTCATACCGTAAATAGCGTTGTTTACAAAAATTACTGTAATGTTTTCTCCTCTTGCCGCTGCGTGAACGATTTCGGCCGTTCCGATTGCAGCCAAATCACCGTCGCCTTGATATGTGAATACTATCCTGTCAGGCAAGCTCCTTTTAACTCCGGTTGCTACTGCGGGTGCTCTACCGTGAGAAGCCTGCTGCATATCACATGCAAAATAGTTATATGCAAAAACCGAGCAGCCTACTGATGCAATCCCCACTGTCTTGCCTTCTATGCCTAAAGTGTCTATCGCATTTGCAACCAACCGATGTATAATGCCATGCGTGCACCCGGGGCAATAATGCATTGCAATATCAGTCATCGCGTCGGGCTTTTTAAACTTTAAAGGCATGGTTTTCACGCTCCTACGATCTGTTTTAGTTTTGTCATAATGTCATCGACAGTTAATACTTTGCCGCCCATTTTTCCTAAAAAATGAACAGGTGCTCTGCCGTTGACCTGAAGCCTTACATCCTCAACCATTTGTCCGCTGTTAAGTTCAATTGTCAAATATGCCTTTGCCGCATTTTTAAATGCCATTGACGGAAAAGGCCAAACTGTTAACGGTCGAATTAGCCCGACGCTTAAATTTTGCGATTTTGCCTCATCAAGAACCTGCTTTGCTACCCGGGACACAATGCCGAATGCTACAACCATAATGTCGGCATTAGGATTTATGATTTCAACTCTTTGCTCATTCTCTTCCATTTTTTCATACTTTGCCTGCAAGCGCTTGTTGAGCGTCTCTGATTCTTCTGGCTTTATATATAATGAATTGATGATGTTGTGCTTTCTTTTTTCATCGGTGCCGGTAGTTGCCCAGTTTTTATTAAATTTATTTATTGCGGGAGTATATAAATTCACAGACTCCATCATCTGCCCAAGTATTCCATCTGCTAATATCATTACAGGGTTTCTGTATTTGTCGGCTATGTCAAACGCATCTATAGTAAAATCATACATTTCCTGCACACTGTTCGGCGTCAGTACAAGCATTTTATAATCGCCGTGGCCGCCACCCTTAACAGCCTGAAAATAATCGGATTGCGATGGCTGAATACCTCCAAGTCCCGGACCTGTTCGCATAACATTGACAATTACACAGGGCAGCTCGCTTCCTACGATGTATGAAATACCCTCCTGCTTTAGACTTATGCCGGGGCTTGAAGACGATGTCATGGACCTAATTCCCGCACCGGCGGCTCCATAAACCATGTTTATTGCAGAAATTTCACTCTCGGCTTGTATAAATGTGCCGCCAGATTTCTCAATGTTTTTTGCAAGATATTCCGGCAGCTCTGTTTGAGGAGTTATAGGGTAACCGGCATAAAACTTTAGGCCTGCCCTGATTGCAGCCTCGGCTATTGCTTCATTCCCTTTCATCAGCTTTTGTTCCATATAAAAAGCTCGACCCTTCTATTAAATTTGTTGTATTATTCTATTTCAATAACGCAGTCGGGGCACATAACCGCACATAATGAGCAGCCGGTGCATACATTTTTATCAGTTATCATAACGGGAGTATGACCTCTGTCGTTAATTTTTGATTCATCTAAAGCAAGTATTTTTCTGGGACATATCTCAACACACAGACCGCAGCCCTGGCACATTTCTTCATTGATTGTTATCATCAACAACGCCTCTGTTCTATCTGTACTGATTTTGATTACTTTGATATCATAATACAAATTAGTTAGATTGTCAAACTAAATACCCTAAATGTAAAAAATTTATTCTTACTATTTTTGAGTTTCCCCATTTTT
>DHNF01000171.1 GCA_002409375.1 Ruminococcaceae bacterium UBA5423 | reverse complement strand
GGAGGACACCACGATGCCCAAAAATTAAGCACAATAGGCTTTCCATTAAAATCAGACAGCTTTACTTGTTTGCCTTTGTAATCAAGTATGGTAAAATCAGGAGCTTTATGCTTTATCTCTGTTTTAGAACTTTGACTCTGTCCGGTAGAACTTTGCTCATTTTGAACGTTTGTGTTCGGTTTAAATTTATCTGATAATGTGGTATAAGCGATGTAAGCAATAGCAATAAAAGATATAAACAACGCGACAGTTATAATCGTTTTAATTCTTGTGTTCATTAGTTCCTCCTAAAAAGTGATTAGGGATAAAAATATCTCATTAGCCCAGTTATCATCATAATTCCAATAAGAACAAGTAATCCTCCGGAAATCAGGTTAATAATCCGGTAATTTTTTTTGATAAAATCGAAAGTGGATTTTAACCGATCAATTAAAACAGCACTTGCTAAAAAAGGAATGCCAAGCCCTAATGAAAAGCTAAAGAGCATTAAAATTCCCTTTAAACTTTCGCCGCTTGACGCAGCGAGCATTAGTGCAGAGCCTAAAAACACACCCACGCAAGGAGTCCAACCAATTGAAAATATCACACCAAATAATGCAGAAGATAGAAAGCCCATCTTAAGTTTTTTCATTTTAATCTGTCGGCTTGTATTGATTAGCGGAATACGAATAACTTCCATAAAATTTAAACCAAAAATTACAACAATATTACCCGAAACAACATTAACCAGTGTTTTATAATCCCTCAAAAAGCTACCGACTGCCCCTGCAAATGCTCCAAGCGATACAAATACTATAGTAAAACCCAAAACAAAACCAAATGCATTGGAAATAGTCGATTTCATTTTCCCTTCGCTATTTTGTCCTGCAAAATATGAGATGTAGATTGGCAGCATTGGAAGCAGACAAGGTGATATGAAAGTAATAATGCCTTCTAAAAATGATATTAAATAATCTATCTTATTTCACCTCGGTTTTTACATGATACTATAATTTGTACTCATCGGGTAAAACTTTATCCATCACTATATAATAATTGTGAATTATATATTTTATATTATACCGATGTGATTGATAATTCTCTGTGAGTATGTCACATTACATTCACCGATAATTTCGACGGAATTCACTTGGCGTCATACCCCATTGCTTTTTAAAAACCTTGTTAAAGAACTTTATGTCACGGTATCCTACCAGTTCCGCAATTTCGCTGAATTTCTTGTCGGTGTTTGCAATAAGCCTTCCGCTTTGCTCCATGCGTTTTCTTTGAAGATAGGCAACAAAAGTAAGGTCCGTGTCCTGTTTGAATTTTCGGCTCATGTACGATACGCTAAAATTCAATTCTCGGCTTATGTCATGCAGTGTAATAGGGTTCATATAATATTTTTCTACATATTCCTTTATCCTGCTACTGCAGTCATTTTCTATAAATTCTTCTTGGTTTTTACTGATAGTGCGCATGGTGCAGATAATTATTTCAATCAGGTGGCAGCGCAGCACCTCGATATAACCTGGTTTTTTATTTTTATATTCGTGCCGCATTCGGTTAATTAAATTGTAAATTATCTGATCGTCATCGTTAAATATAACATCTGTTGGCTTTTTTTCAAGCGATGTATAGTTTATACGGATTAGATAGTGATTGATTAAATCCAAAAAGCTGTGGCAGCATTTCAGTGACTTGTCGATAAGCTCCGGTTTAAACAATATATTTATTAAATCAAAGTTGTCATTATTTATTAAGGTGTATTTATGGGCTGTGCCATAATTTACAATAAAATAATTGCCCTTTTCAACAATGGTTTCAATGCCGTTTATTGAATGTAGCGCCCGACCGCGGGTTACATACGCCAGTTCCAGAAACTCATGCTGATGCAGGTCTATATCACCTTGAGCTATGGACATCACCTCAATGTACTCGTCCTGCATAAAATGCTCTTGCGTTTTTATAACCATGTCAAAAATGCCCCCTATACAGTGCATAATAGTAGGTTGTTTTATTTTACCTCTCTTTATATAATGAAGTCAAATAAAATTTTTACGGGGTGAGATTATGTTATATCCCAAAAATAACAGCACCGAATTAGATGTTAATCTATTTAAAAACCCAACCAGCGAATATCGCGGTACGCCATTTTGGGCATGGAATTGCCAATTGACGCCCGAATTACTAAAACGCCAGATAGAATATTTAAAAAAAATGGGCTTTGGCGGATTTCACATGCACAGCCGAACCGGCATGGCAACGCCATATTTAAGCGACGAATTTATGGGGCTTGTCAAAGAATGTGTTGAAAAGGCACGAGACGAAAATATGCTGGCATGGCTTTATGATGAGGATCGCTGGCCGTCGGGTGCAGCTGGGGGTCTTGTCACAAAGAATGTGGAGTATCGTGCCAGGCACTTGCTTTTTACGCCCCGACCATATGATAACAAGCAGACAAAACAGGGGAATAGTATTTCGGCTTCTGTCGGGCAGCGGATGGAAAACGGCAGGCTGTTGGCAAAATATAATGTAAAACTGGACGAAAACGGTTATTTGAAAGAATATCGTATGCTGGCAGATGACGAAGACGGCGATAATGTGTGGTATGCATATCTGGAGATTTCGGGCGAGAGCGCTTGGTACAACAACCAGACATATGTCAATACCCTCGATAAAAAAGCTGTTGACGAATTTATACGCATTACATATGAAACTTATAAAAAATCGGTGGGCGAGGATTTTGGCGGTATTGTGCCGGCAATATTTACTGACGAGCCGCAGTTTACGCATAAAACTACTCTCGGCTTTGCACACGATAAAAAAGATGTGTGTCTGCCTTGGACAGATGATCTACCAAAAACATACGCCCAGGCTTACAATGACGATTTGCTCCCTCTTTTGCCCGAATTAATATGGGATTTGCCTGATAATCAAGTCTCACTGGCCCGCTATCGTTATCATGACCATATCGCGCAGCGATTTGCAGATGCATTTTCATACAATTGCGGTTCATGGTGTCGGAAAAACAACCTTATGCTAACCGGACATATGATGGAGGAACCGACATTGCGCAGTCAAACGGCTGCTCTTGGCGAGGCCATGCGCTCATACCCGGGTTTTGATATACCGGGAATTGATATGCTGTGCGATTATCGTGAATATACAACTGCCAAGCAGGCACAGTCTGCTGTTCATCAATATGGTTGCGAAGGCATGCTGTCCGAACTTTATGGCGTAACCAATTGGGATTTCGATTTCCGCGGTCATAAGCTGCAGGGTGACTGGCAGGCGGCGCTCGGTGTAACGGTTAGGGTTCCGCACCTTTCATGGGTTTCCATGGCGGGCGAGGCAAAACGCGATTATCCGGCCTCAATCAGTTATCAGTCGCCGTGGCATGAGGAATATTCTTTGATTGAAGACCATTTTGCCCGCGTAAATACCGCAATGACACGAGGAAAGCCGGTTGTGAATGTAGGTGTGATCCATCCTGTTGAGAGCTACTGGCTGCACTGGGGACCGTATGAGCAAACGGCGGACATACGGGAACAAATGGAGAACAATTTTTCTAATGTTACAGAATGGCTGATTTTTAATCATATTGATTTTGATTTTATTTGTGAATCCCTTTTGCCGCAACAATGCGAAAAGGGCAGCGCTCCGCTTAAAGTGGGCGTCATGCAATATGATACGATAATTATTCCCGGTTGCCAGACACTGCGTTCAACCACGGCAGAGCGTTTGCAGTCGTTTCTTGAGCAGGGTGGCCGCATTATTATGATGGGTGACATTCCTGAATTTACAGATGCAAGGCCGCAAAAGGGCGAGCTGGATTTTCTAAAATCAGCAAGGTGCATACAGTTTGAAAAATATGCATTATTAAAAGAATTAGAGCCGATAAGAGAAATTGATATACGCAGCGAAAACGGAAGCAGAGCCGATCACCTTATTACCCAGATGCGCAAAGACGGTCAAACGCGCTGGCTGTTTATTGCGAACGGCAGAAAGCCTGATACTCAGGATATATCACAGCCCCGCCGTATAAAAATCCGCATAAAAGGGCAATGGATTCCGAAGCTTTATGATACAATAACCGGCAAAACATCTGAGATGAATGCTGTGTGTGAGGGAGACCAAACGATAATACAGCATACCCTTTATACTCATGACAGCCTGCTTTTGCAGCTGAAAAGTGGAATTTCGACACCAATTTATCCTACTACACAGTCTGCTCATGCTATAACAAACATGGAAGGATTTGTCAAAAAAGTTCCGATAGAATTGAGCGAGCCTAATGTAATGCTTTTGGATATGGCGGAATATGCGTTTGACGACGGCGAGTATCAACCAATTGAGGAGATATTGCGTATAGGTAAGCTTTTCAGACACAAGCTTGGTATGCCTGTAGAAATGACGCAGCCCTGGGTTATCCCGCCGGAAAAACCCGAGCACAGTGTCCTTCTTCGATTTAATATAATGAGCGAGATTGAATTAAACAATGCTTTGCTGGCTTTAGAGGATGCAGAACAAATCGTGATTAAGTTAAATGGTGAGGCTGTTGAAAACGACTCGTGTGGTTGGTATGTGGATGAATCTATAAAAACCGTAAAGCTGCCGAAAATAGTAAAGGGCAAAAACGTTCTTGAGTTGCGTATCCCGTTTGGCAGACGAACCAGTCTGGAATGGTGCCATTTGCTTGGGGATTTCGGCGTCAAAGTCAACGGATTTGAAAAGACGCTGACAAATCCGGTTCGTGACCTGGCGTTTGGCGATATTGTACCTCAGGGACTGCCCTTTTATGGCGGCAATATTAAGTATAAGCTGACTGTAACGGGAGATGGTCGGGATGCAACTCTTCATGTGCCGTTTTTCCGCGGCGGGCTGATTGGTGTAACGCTTGACGGAAAACGCATTGGCTCCATTGTATTTGATCCCTACACCATCACAATTCCCGCTCTATCAAAAGGTCAGCATGAAATTGGGCTGATTTTATTTGGCAACCGTTTCAATTCATTTGGCTCGGTTCACAACTGCGATAAAACCCTTACCTGGTTTGGACCGGATGCTTGGAGAACAACGGGTGACCGTTGGAGCTATGAATATAATCTTAAGCAAATAGGCATATTAAAAAGCCCATCGATTACATGAAATAGGTTTTAATTTTTACATTTTTGGCAACAAACAAGTCGGGATTTTAAGCCGCCTTGTTTGTTGCTTTTCTCTTTATAATTGTTGTTCGAGTACTCATTATGAAGGATACAAAGAATTAGCAAACCGTATTCGATAAGCATTTTTTAATATTGTGCAACATCTTTTGCCAAACACTGTATACAGCACTCGGCAAAATATGATATAATGCGGTTGGCATTTTGATGAAATGGGTGAATATATGGATTTATTTGGGTTTTTAGAGATGATAGGCGGATTGGCATTGTTTTTGTTCGGCATGAGCTTAATGGGGACAGGCCTTGAAAAAAGTGCGGGCAATAAGCTGAAAGGTTTGCTTGAGCGTTTGACATCAAAAAAACTAAATGGATTTGCCATGGGTGCGGCTGTAACGGCTATTATACAAAGCTCATCTGCAACCACGGTAATGGTGGTTGGATTTGTAAACTCCGGTATAATGGCATTGAGGCAAGCGATACATGTTATTATGGGAGCAAATGTCGGCACTACTGTCACAGCATGGATTTTGAGCTTGGCAGGGATTGAAGGCGGCAACTTATTTGTTAAATTGCTTAAACCATCTTCTTTTGTTCCGATACTTGCCCTGATCGGAATTATTTATTATTTATTTATTAAAAATCAAAGAAAAAAAGATATTGGCCTAATTATGCTTGGGTTTGCAACACTGATTTATGGTATGGATGCCATGTCTGCAGCAGTTAAACCATTAGGTGAAATGGAAGGCTTTCGCAATATGCTGCTGATTTTTTCAAACCCTTTCCTCGGTGTGCTGGTTGGTGCTCTTTTAACAGGTGTTATCCAAAGCTCGTCTGCCTCGGTGGGCATTCTACAGGCGTTATCCGCAACAGGTCAAGTTACAATGGGTACAGCGATACCTATTATTATGGGCCAGAATATCGGCACCTGTGTTACGGCATTAATCTCGTCGGTAGGCACAAATAAAAATGCCCGCCGTGCGGCACTGGTGCATTTTTACTTCAATATTCTCGGTACATTGGTATTCCTATCGCTGTTTAGTATATCAAATGCATTATTTAATTTTGCGTTTGTTGACCGGACAGCCAACCACTTGTTTATTGCAATTGCTCATTCGGTATTCAATGTTTTGTGTACGGCTGTGCTGCTGCCCTTTAGTGGATTGCTTGAAAAGCTGGCATACAAGACGATTCCGGAAGATAATAAACAGGACAAGGTGATGCTACTGGATTCTCGCTTGTTTTCAACTCCTGCCATAGCTATCAATCGCAGCAGAGAGATTGCGAATGAAATGGCTTTTGCAGCGATGAATGCTATAAAGCAGTCATTTGCCCTGCTTAATAATTATGATGAAAAAGAAGCACAAATGGTAAAGGATATAGAACAGCAAACGGATACCTATGAGGATGCTTTGGGGACATATCTGGTTAGGCTGTCCAGCCATAACTTGTCAACCCGAGATACAACCGAAGCTGCTAAACTGCTATTTCTAATCGGCGAGTTCGAGCGTATTGCGGACTATGCAATGGAGATTACAGATTCTGCAAGGGAAATGTACGACAAAAAAATACAGTTTTCCGATCCTGCAAGAAAAGAGCTTGGAGTTATGATATCTGCTGTGGATGAAGTAGTAGAAACAGCAATTAAGGCATTCAGTGATAATGATATTTCTCTGGCTGCAAAAGTGGACCCTCTCGAAGAAGTAATTGATGATTTGAAGAGCGCAATGAAGAAGCAGCACATTGGCAGACTGCAGTGCAACGATTGTACAATCGAGTTAGGATTTGTGTACTTGGATTTAATTACAGTTTTAGAGCGTATATCCGACCACTGCTCGAACATTGCCGGATGTGTGATAGAAATGTCACATGACAGCCTGAATAT
>DHNF01000053.1:12837-17998 GCA_002409375.1 Ruminococcaceae bacterium UBA5423 | reverse complement strand
ATCCACAAAAACAAAACCCAAAAGCCCACCGCCGGTGCAAGCCTGTGGTGCCCCGTAAAAGCCCCCGCCGTAATACTGCCCGCTTGCCGCAAGTGTAAACAAATAATCACCTTGATGCCGAACAACACCGTTCCCTGTTTCAATTTGCACATCAAGACGCCTGCCTATACGATGAAAAAACATATAGGCAACTGCAAGCTTATAAGCCATCGGCCCTGAAACCAGGGGGAAATTTTTAAAATATATCATCTTGTCGGCGACGTCAGCATCCATACCCATACAGCAAATATTAAGTGATTTGCGACCGTTGCAGTCTATTGCGTCCACCAAATGTGTCGTACCATTAACCAATGCCGCAACAGATTTAAACTGCTCGGCATCACCAAAGTTTTTGATATAATCATTAGCCGAGCCACACGGTATACAGGCAATTTCCACGTTGTCACGGCCATAAGCCCCGTTTAATACTTCAAACAACGTACCGTCGCCTCCGCATGCGTAAAAGCGTACTTTCCCTCCCTTGACGGCATGGCCGCGGGAAAGCCGCGTAGCATCCATCGGTGCGCTTGTTATATTGATTACATAATCACCCTGATTTTTAGCAAAATACTTTTTTATTTCAGGTATCAACGAAAGAGCGCGCTTATCCTTTCCGGCTTGCGGATTAATTATAAAAACGTGTTTCATTTACTAATCTCCCTAACGGTAATACATATAAAGCTGGCATTTGAGCATACCGTTATACAGCTTGCGCCGTTTATCGGCAGGACGTCCAAATAATTTTTCAAATTGTTCATGAGAACTGATAATATAATAGCTCCATCCGTTGCCGGGTTTAAACACCCGTCCCATAATTCGAATCAGCCGCTCAGCCTGGTTAATATCCGCAAGCCGTTCTCCGTAAGGCGGGTTGCAAAGCACCACCCCACCGCCGTCATCTATCTTAAAATCACTTAAATCAGCCTGTTTAGCCGAGACAAGCCTTGCAACATCAGCCTTTTTTGCATTTTCCAAGGTCAGGTCAATCGCCTGCTTATCAATATCACTGCCAAACGCCGAAAAATTAACATCTCTGCGCTCTGCTTGTCGCGCCCTGTCCCGCTCCTGTTTCCAAACAGCACGGGGTACCTGACTCCAATCTGATGATGAAAATTTGCGGTTTACACCCGGTGCAATGCCGAGTGCCGCAAACGCCGATTCAATCAGCAAGGTGCCCGAGCCACAGCACGGATCAAACACCCGGCGTGCTTTTCTAGCATGAGCCAAATCGACAATTGCTGCTGCCAATGTTTCTTTTAAAGGTGCAACCCCGGCGATTTCGCGATAACCTCGCTTGTGCAAACCTGCACCGCTTGAGTCAATTAAAACTGTAACTTCGTCTTTTAATATTGTGAACTGTATCTGATAAAGCAAGCCTGTTTCATCGAACCATGAGGTTCGATATCTTTCCTTAAGTCTTTCCACAACTGCCTTTTTAATTATTGATTGACAGTCAGGAACACTGTGCAACGCAGATTCCAAAGACCAACCCTTAACCGGAAATCTATCGCTTTTACCGACAAACCGCTCCCACGGCAATGACCGTACATTTTCAAACAGGCTTTCAAAGGATTTGGCCTTAAATCTGCCCATTACTACCTGTATTCGTTCGGCATATCTGGAACAAATATTTGCACGCGCAAGTATTTCCGGTCCACCCTCAAAAAACACTCGTCCGTTTTCTGCCTTTACATTGTCTGCGTCCATACGGCGCAGCTCATTGCCCAATATACCTTCCAAACCGAATAAGCAGGGCGCGCACAGCTGTAATGAATTCATTCAATTTTTCTCCCAACGGTTTTCTTTCAGTTTAAACCTCATATTTAGCGTAACTGTATCATTTTTTCCAAGCTTTGCGGCCACAGCAAAATTCATTCTCTTGTCACCCACAAAACTGTAATGCTTAACCCATACAATCATTTGTTCACTGTCTGTCACATTAAGCGCATCGCCGGCACCGACCATACCTGCAAGGTCGGTATCCTCAGCTTTTACGGAATATTTTTTTTTCAAATAATCAATAAGCTGATGCCGCTCGTTATCATCCATATACAAAAGAATGTCCGTATCAACTAACAGTCTAAAGGGTAAAGCGCCATCGCTATCAAGACAAACATCAATTACATCATCAAATGCTTGCTTGTATACCGAAAGCCTGCCTCTGCCGGGCGGCTCCGGCGAAGTCAGTGACTGATCAAGGTTGTAATTTATCCATATTTGCTCCAAAAGCTGCCTGCCGGTCATATTCACTTTGTCATCTTGACTTTTATATCTAATATAAAAAGGACGGTCGTTGTATTTATACAGCCATGCCTTGCGCTCGCCCACAACCGCTGTTTCAAGTGTTTGTCCAAAGCTCTCGATGAGTTCTCTATATGTCATTTGCGGAGTGACAGCGAGGATTTTTTCACGCGTTACATCTACAGTATGCTCAGTCTCGGAAACCAGCCGTTCATAAATCAGCCGTATATCCTCCGAATAATCCTTTTCCAATTCGTATTCTTCCCCGGAAATCCTAAGCCAATTCCCGCGACATTCACCAAAGTAGAAATCACCGTACATTGTAGTTGCCGTAAAGCTTATTCCTTTTTCATTTGTAAGCTGTTGTTTTGGTGTGAGCTCCATATTCATAAAAAGCATGATAACGGCGCTTATAATTGATGGATCACGACTAAATACCTTGCGGCCGTCAAGAGCGTCCACCGCTGTCATAAACAACGGATTAAGGCTGTTTACATCTATGCCGAAACGGCTAATATCTTTTTTTTTGTTATTGCAGCCTGTCATCGACATTAATACACACAACGCCATGATCCCGGCAATTATCTTCTTGCATTTTCCCAAGCCATCACCCTGTTTTCTAAAGAAAAGAGCCGCAAATAGCGGCCCTTCTATATAGCATATAGCTATAGCCGATAGTCAATCAGACGAAAATTTATGCATCTGGCTCCAAAAGCCCGTATTTTCCGTCTCGTCGGCAGTAAACAACATTAATTTCATTGGAGTCCATGTTCCTGAACATATAAAACTGATGTCCCAGCATATTCATTTGCAGTACAGC
This sequence comes from Ruminococcaceae bacterium UBA5423, assembly GCA_002409375.1. Lineage (GTDB taxonomy): Bacteria > Bacillota > Clostridia > Oscillospirales > Acutalibacteraceae > Avimonas. The sequence continues at coordinate 14,898 of DHNF01000053.1, read as the reverse complement.
TTCCTCCACATCCATCGGTTTTACAGGAAACTTTTTGGATCTTACAATATCAATCTCGTTCTCCTCAGGTTCTTCATCCAATAGCGATTTGTCGTTGAAAGCGTTTTCCCTAAGTCTTTTTTCAAGCCTTGTTTTGTTTCGACGAATTTGTCTGAATAAAACATCAATAAGCTTGTCCAAAGCGTCAATTGCTTCGGGTTCTGCCTCCTCTGCGCGGAAAAGCATTCCACCGTGACGAATTGTCACTTCCACGCGCTGTAAATTTCTCTCCTGCGTAATCGTAACCTCTGCCTGGGCGTCGGAGTCGAAAAACTTTTCAAGCTTTTTAAGCTTTTTCTCGACCCGCTGGGTGAACGACTGACTAATGGGAACCTTTCTGCCTGTAATGTTGATTTTCATGACTTCAACTCCCATTCCTTTCCCCTTGCGGGGACATTTTGTGCCAAATCGAGCTTTTAGCCCGATAGCTTACCTTAACTATATTATAGCAAAATCACAGGCAAAATAAAAGATATTATATTAATTCTTTGTTACAAATTCATTATCTATATTATTGTACTGGCATGCCTTGTGACATGACAACCCATATTAACAGCAACGGGCAGTCCTGCAATATGTGTCGGATAAACTTCTATTGCAACGCCGAGCGCAGTGGTTTTGCCTCCCATACCCTGAGGTCCGACACCCAGTGCATTGACTTTAGCAAGAGCATCCCGTTCCATTTGTGCGTAATATGGGTCGGGGTTATTGCAATCAACCGGGCGGCACAATGCGCGTTTTGCAAGCAGCGCACACAACTCAAAATCACCGCCGATACCGACTCCGAGCACTACAGGGGGGCAAGGATTGCCGCCGGCTATGCTTACCGTATCGCATATAAACTTAATAATATCGTGTGCGTTTGCGGCAGGCGTAAACATCTTTAGCCGGCTCATATTTTCACTGCCAAAGCCCTTGGGTGCAACCGTAAGCCTTATATTATCACCGGAAGTCAGCACAGTATGAAGCACCGCCGGTGTATTGTCGCCGGTGTTTACACGACGAAGCGGATCAGACACTACCGAACAGCGCAGCAGCCCCTCGGTATATCCCCTCGCAACTCCGCGGTTCACCGCATCAGACAGCAACCCCCCGGTTATGTGAACATCCTGCCCCACTTCGGCAAATACAACTGCCATGCCGGTGTCTTGACACACCGGAAGTCTCATGTCACGGGCGGTATTAATATTTTCTACAAGGTTTTCTAAAATATCACGGGCAAGGGGTCTAGTTTCACACTTAGACGATTTGGTAAGACAAGTTTTAATATCTTCAGTAATACTTAGATTTGCCTCGATACACAAATCGCGTACAGCACACTCTATAAGTGATACATCAATATTCCTCATTTTTTCCCCCAAAAATTGTCATACAAAGCGCCGCCCTTTGCAGAACACGGCATTTGGTTTGGCGGTAACGCTCAGTGGATCTTCCGTAAACAATACAATATCAGCATCCTTACCCGGCGTAATTGAACCTACCCGGGCATCAATCCCGCAAATCTCGGCAGGGGACAATGTAATAGCGCGCAGCGCCTCTTCATATGGAAGTCCCTCCCTGACAGACAACCCGGCGCAAAGTGAAAGGTATTGCTCGGGTATAACCGGATGGTCGGTTACTATTGCAATTTTAACACCCGCTTGGTGCAAAACAGCCGTGCATCGCGGAGTTAAATCTCGCAGCTCGGGCTTGGAGCGGTCACACAGCAATGGCCCGCACAGCACGCGTGTTTTATCTGCCGCCAACAAATCCGCAGCAAGGTGTGACTGTGTACCGTGCACTATTACATAATCAAGATTGAATTCGGCAGCAATCCTATGTGCAGTAAATACATCGTCAATCCTATGAGCATGAAAATGCACCGGCAGCTCCCTTTTTATCACCGGAAGCAACGCTTCGCACTTAATATCATATTCAGGCCTTTCAATATCGCTGTCCTTATTTGACCGCCTTATGTTCTCGTCATAACAACATGCCTGCGCAAGGTGTTCCCTGATTATCGCGGCTGTTGCCATTCTCGTC
>DHNF01000053.1:12107-12704 GCA_002409375.1 Ruminococcaceae bacterium UBA5423 | reverse complement strand
TGTTGCCATTCTCGTCACTGGCGCCTGGTTCTTGCCGTGATATACAGTTTTAGGGTTTTCACCGAGAGCCATTTTCATCGCAATCGGCGCCTTGATTACCATATCCTCAATGCGCCGTCCTGCAGTTTTCATTGCACAAAGCTGACCGCCAATAGGATTAGCACTACCCGGGCCCGTAATCACAGTGGTAACGCCGGCCTCAAGAGCCTCGGCAAAGCACCTGTCGATCGGATTGATGGCATCAACCGCCCTCAAATGAGGAGTAGCAGGGTCTGTATCTTCATTGCCATCATCCCCCTCAAATCCAATTCCATCTTCCCACATGCCGATGTGGCTATGGGCATCTACAAACCCCGGCATCAGTATTTTGCCCTTGGCGTCAAAAGCTTCCCCGTCTGAAAATGCAATAGGCATGTTGCCCACTTCGGCAATAATGCCATTTTCAATTTTTACATAACCTGATTGTATTAACGGACGATCCATTGCGTAAATTTTGGCGTTTATAATTAACATTGTATATGCTCCATATCTAATGATTTGCGGGTGAACACAGTTAGCCTGTACAATAGATGAAGTAATACTGATTCTCATTAAAAA
>DHNF01000053.1:11043-11817 GCA_002409375.1 Ruminococcaceae bacterium UBA5423 | reverse complement strand
TTTAACAAGAAACAGTATAACAACCTGCGCGTGCGACCTGTGGTAGCAGTTGTAGGGCGGGATGCCCGCATCCCGCCGTTTTTAACCTTGAATATATGACTACAAAAAAAGGGCGGAACTTAAATGCCGCCCTAAAAGTTTAATTAACTTAACCGCGTGAACCGCGACGCGAAAAACCACCATGCTTGCCGTCAAGCGAACGTTTTAAATCAAGCATTTTTTCATCACTTGTCTGCTTAAACTTGGACATCATATCCTCGAAACTGGCAGATTCATTGCGATTGGCTTTCCACTCAAACCCGCCGGGACGCCCCGGGGACGCAGAACGCTGTTTGGGAGCGGTGGATTCAATAGCCCTTTTAATTGAAAGGCTAACCTTTCCATCATCACTAATTGTTAAAACTTTGACCTTAATTGTCTGATTTTCGGTGACATAATCACGAATTTCCTTGACATAAGTAGGGGCAACCTCAGAGATATGAACCATACCGGTTTTTCCCCCGGGCAACTCCACAAAAGCTCCAAATTTCGTGATGCCGGTAATCTTACCTTCAACTACCGCTCCAACTTCGATTTGCATATGCGCTTACTTTCCTCCTGTTAATTTTCAGTCATTTTTCCTGGTATTTCAATGTATATCGTCTCGCCCGGTCGTGCCATACCTTGCTCTCGTGCTTTCTTCTCAAGGTATTCTTCATAACTTTCGCTTTGCTTTTCCAATTCTTCAATTTCCTTTTGAAGCAATACAGAAGCGGTGTCCAACTCGTCAATTTT
>DHNF01000053.1:10396-10906 GCA_002409375.1 Ruminococcaceae bacterium UBA5423 | reverse complement strand
TGTCCAACTCGTCAATTTTTTTCTGTCGTTTGCTTATTTCAAGCTGGAGCTGTATCAGCATGACCACAACATAAATAGAAAAGGCGGCCAGCGCTACACGAAGAAAAATGCTTTTTTTCTTTCCTTTCCTTTTAACGGCCTTCATCATAACCTTTTCCCCTTCTATGTAGCACGGGGCGTGGTGCCCGTTTTATTAGCAGACACTTTTTTTTGATTATACAATATAAGTCGTATATGTTTCAAGCACTTTTTGAAAAAAACTATAACTTTGTGCACTATTTTTTTCAAAATATCTAAAATAAGGAAAAATACGCTGTAAAATAACCCAATAAGCAGTTTTAGGGGTGCAATAATTATTTTGGAAAGCTTTATCCACAAAAATCTAATAGCATTAACAACAATCGCGGCAAAGCGCACAACAAGACGACCGACCGTGAAATAATAAGCTGCAAAACCGATTGCTTCACCTAAAAACAGATAAAACCTCAGCCGCCCGTCCATTATTGCAAG
>DHNF01000053.1:0-10185 GCA_002409375.1 Ruminococcaceae bacterium UBA5423 | reverse complement strand
GTCCATTATTGCAAGTGAAAACAGAAATGTCAATACTGCCGCTGAAAGAAAATACACTATATCTTGAATAAACAATGCCGTTTTGCTAACTTGCATTATAAGGCGCGGCACCCGAAAGCACTCATAATACAAGCCAAGGATAAAGCCCATACCGCATGAAAGGAGAAGCTCGCGCATTTGGTCATTAATTGTTATTTCCACTTCTCGCAGCCCTCACTTGAACAGACGGCCGAAAAAACCGCCTGCCCTGTTTTGAATTTCGGCATAGGCAAGAGAATGTATCCTGCCCTCAAGCGTCAAATCGCCGGTTTCAATATTAAGGCGGTTTATGTGCAAATCTTCTCCCTTAACGGTAAGCTCGCCCAAATCAGTATAAATAACAACTGTCATATCGTCAAAACTGTCAACATCCGAAACGCCGGACACTGTTAATGCACGTCTGTCCTCTAAGATAACATGGTGCGGCATCTGTACCGCTGTTCTGCTATCGGCCATAATAGGCACTCCTTCTCACACAACATTACAGTTAATACTATGTGAGAGCCTAAATTAATATGAATGTCTATTAAGTCAATACACGATATAATAGTGATGCATTGTCTTTTGTAGCGTGCTCCTGCACCGTAAGGACTTCGACACGCAAGCGGCGCGCACCCATTGTTATTTCAATGATATCACCTACTTTAACATCGTACGAAGCGCGTGCAGTTTTATTGTTTACAGTCACCTTTCCGGCATCGCACGCTTGATTAGCTACCGTGCGCCGTTTAATCAAACGCGAAACCTTTAAATACTTGTCCAATCTCATTTTATATCCCCCATTTTCATCCCCCCGGCACCCGTGCCCTTGGATATTAAAAAATTGTAAAAAGCCGCCCTTTGGGCGGCTTTTAGATTATATTCGTCTTATTCTGCAACGGAATCCTTAAAGGACTTGCCGGCTTTAAAGACGGGCTGTTTGGAAGCAGGAATAATAATTTCCTCTCTGGTGCGAGGATTGCGCCCTGTTCTTTCCTTGCGCTCGCGAACTTCAAAAGTGCCAAACCCGACCAACTGAACCTTTTCGCCTGTAGCTACTGTTTCCACGATAGAATCAAGTATCGCAGTAACCGCCTTTTCGGAATCCTTTTTGGACAACCCTGATTTCTGAGCAACTGAAGATACCAATTCAACTTTGTTCATTTTATAACCTCCAAAGATTTTATACACCAGCGGGTTAAACCGCGCATGGATGATTAGGTAATATCCTGGCCACAAGTTTTTGACATAACCTTTGCCTTTTGCCAAAGCTTGTCCAGCTCTTGAAGCCCGGCTCCGGCCATGTCGAGCCCCTGCTTTTCGGCCATCGATTCAACAAGCTCAAAACGGTGTATAAACTTGTCACATGCAGATGTGAGAGCTTGTTCGGCGTCACAATTTACAAATCGTGAAACATTGACTGCTGAAAATAACAAGTCGCCAAGTTCTTCCTCAATATTTTGAGGTTTTTTTTCGGCAATCGCTTTTTCAAGCTCCTGCCTTTCGCTGTCCAATGCCTGTAAAGCGCCCGTAATATCTGGCCAGTCAAATCCAACCCGCGCCGCACGGCTTTGCACCTTGGCCGACCGCATCAGAGCGGGAAGTGTTTTGGGAACCGAACGCAGCAAATCGGCCTGGGTACTGCCGCCTTTAGTCTGTCGTTTTATTTTGTCCCAATTCCTTAATATCTCCTCTTTATCATCGATGTGAACGTCTTTAAAAACATGAGGATGTCTCTTTATAAGTTTTTTGCAAATACCGTCAACCACATCGTCAAAATCAAAAACTCCGCTTTCTTTCTCAATTTGGGAGTGAAACACAATTTGAAGCAATACATCACCGAGCTCCTCGCAAAGGGATTGAGCATCGCCTACATTGATTGCCTCTATCGCCTCATGTGTTTCCTCTAAAAAATTTGAACGAATGCTTTGGTGAGTCTGAACCTTGTCCCAGTCACAGCCGTCATCAGATCGCAGCAAACGCATAACATCGAGCAAATCCTCCATTTTATATCGCTGCTTTTGATTATATTCTAACGGCATGCTTTTTCCCCCGACTGAAACAATTAAATCGATTTTACCTATTTTAACCTAAAAAATTGTATTTTGCAAGTATTTGAGCAATTTTTTGTCCTTTTGGAAGCATTAAAACATCTTCGCTCGTAATAGCTCTCGTTGACAATAACACCCAAATGTAGACAACCACTGCAGAAAGTATCGCAATTACGACAGCAATACCATCAGAAACAAAGCGTGACAACAATCCGTTGACCGCCCATGCCGCCACGCTGCAACACAAAGACGCAAATATCGGTTTTGGGAAAATCGAGCGCCAGCGTATCGGCATTTTCATTACATTCCTTAAGCCGTAAAGGCTTAGAATTACCATAACCACATAGCATGCAAGTGTGCTGTAAGCCGAACCCATAATGTTTATTCTTGGGTTAAGTATCAGCAATGTATTCAAAAGAAGTTTAATCCCACCGCCTACAAGCACAATTTTCGCGGGAATATCAGCGCGTCCCATTGCCTGAAGCATTGCGTTTATCGGTGCGACAAGGCAAATGAATACTACCGCAAATCCCAGTACCTCAAGCTGCGGCCCCGCAACCATAGCGGTGGACTGGTCATAAATAAACTTCATAATCGGCCTTGCAAGCACTGAAAGTCCCAGCCCCGAGGGCAGTGCTATTAATATAGTAATGCGCAATACAGCAGCAGTAATACTACGAAGTTGTGCCTTGTCGCGAAGAGCCCATGCTGAAGTAATTACAGGCAGCGCACTGATACCAAGTGACAGAGTAATATTGGGAACAAGATTGACATAGGTCATAGCTATGCCGCGGTTTCCGGTCAAAAAAGCTAAAATATCGGTAGTACCGCTTAAATCAATTGCTTTTTGATAAACCCCGCGTACAACATCACCGTTATTTGCGACAACTACGGCTAGAGATTTTTGAAAAGACACAACATCAATTATTGTTGTGAGCTGTGTTGCCAGTGTACCTATTGCTACCGGAATTGCAAAACGCAGCAGACTGCGAAAAACAGCTCTCGTACTATGCGGGCGCGGCGCGCCTAAAAGTTCGTCACGCGTAATGCCGCTGCCGTGCCTGTGGTAGCGAACAAACAAGTAAAAAAGCGAGAAAAATGATCCGGCAGTAACCCCGAACATACCTCCTGCTGCAATAAAGGGTAGACTGATTTCAAGTGCATGCTCTGCGGATACGGCCTGTTTACCAAACACCTTAAATCCCTGCTCATACTGCCATTGGCCCAACTGCAGAGCTCCCGCCGCAAGACTAATCCCGAAAATAAGCTTGCCAACAGCTTCGACAATCTGAGACACAGCGGTGGGAATCATATTGCGCGAGCCTTCGTATATTCCTCTATACGCTGTCATAAGGCAGCAAAACAATATTGAAGGTGCCATAATTAGCATCGTCAGCCTTGCGTTGGACAAATCCACATATTGCGGATAAAAAAATGAGGCTGCTATCATTAACATTGTTCCAGCCAAGCCGGTAATCCAAAAAACCTTATTCGCAACACGGCGGATAACCCTAACATCACGATACCGTCCAAGCGCAATGCTTTGGGATACCATACGCGATACGGCAATCGGAAACCCCGCCGTCGATACAATGTAAATGGGGATATATATGTTAAACACAGCCTCAAAATATCCGTATGCTGTATCATTAATCTTTTGCAATGGAATTTTGAAAAAAAGAGCACCAATAATTTTTGTCAGGATGGCGGCCGCCGACAAAATCAGCGCACCGTGGAGAAAACTTTGCTTTTTGCGTTGTTGCGGCAAGCTCCCACCCGTCCTCTCATTAGTAATTATATCAACAAACTAACACATCGTTTTGTTTCAAAAACCACGCGGTCAATATCAATTGTTAAATAATTGCCGTCACGATAGAGTGTGCGCCCGTTGACAACTGTCATTTTAACGCTGGCAGCACCTGCCGAATACACTACATTTGATAAAACATCGTGGCAGGGAACCATTTCCGGCCTGTGTTTGTCCAGCAAAACAAAATCAGCAAGGTAGCCTTGTTTAATATCCCCGCTGTCATGCCTTCCCTGGGCCAATGCGCCCGCCCTCGTCGCCATATACAACACTTTGCATGCAGGCAAAGCACATGGGTCTAAAGACACACCTTTAGCCAAAAGGGCGGCAGTTCGCATTTCCTCGAACATATCCAAATTGTTGTTGCTTGCGGCAGAATCGGTGCCAAGCGCTATTTTCATGCCCGCCTGGCGCATTTTTTCAACTTGCGCAATGCCGCTTGCAAGCTTTAGGTTGCTTTGCGGACAGTGGGCAACCGTAACATCGTATTCGCACATCATTTCTATATCCAAATCGGTGAGCCATACACAGTGTGCAGCCGTGACAGGTAAATCAAAAATCCCGCTGTCTCTTAAAACCCTTGCCGGAGTTTTACCGTGACGCCCGGTACACTCAAGATGCTCCTTGCGCGTTTCGGACAAGTGCACCTGCACGCGCAGCTTGTGCATCTTTGCAAACTCGGCCACGTCGAACAGTATGTCGGGACGCGTGGTATATTCGGAATGGGGCGCAGCGTCGATTAGTATGCGACCGTCGCCCGATTTATGGTATTTGTCAATAAGCTCAACAAGCTCACTATGGGCAGGCAAATCGGCAAAGCGTTTTGTATTATCAAAGCAGCTTATACCTCGGCCGATATTTGCTTTAATACCGCTTTCGAGTACAGCTTTTGAGATATTCGAACAATAGTAATACATGTCTGAAAAAGAGGTAATGCCACACGCAATCATCTCTGCTATTCCAAGCATGCTGCCCCAATATACATGATCGCCGGTCAGCTTGTCCTCAACAGGGAATATGCGTTCAAAAAGCCATTTGTCAAGGGGCATATCGTCACCATATCCGCGCATTAAAGTCATCGGGACATGTGTATGAGCGTTAACAAGGCCGGGTATCATAATAAGCCCGCTGCCATTAATTCTTTCGCCCCAATCACCGTCCGGAATTTGTTTGCCAATGCAGCAAAACCGGCCGTCTTTCACGGCAACATTTACACCGATTTGCAGCTTTCCTTCGGCGCTTAAAACATCAACATCAGTAATAAGCAAGGCATACCCTCCCCCCTGCCGACCTTATAAAACAGCAATCACATCTTTTATCAACGTACAAAACCGCTCTGAAACCTTAGCGGCAGTAGCGGTCACCTCATCATCACTTACCGTGCTTTGGGGCAAAATGCCGGCAGCCATATTTGTGATAACGGAAATCCCCAAAACCTCAATGCCGCACTGAGCCGCCATAACCGCTTCAAAAACAGTTGACATGCCCACTGCGTCTCCACCTAAAAGCCTTATTGCCCGAATCTCGGCCGGCGTTTCAAATTCCGGCCCCGGCATATAAAAATACACGCCTTCACGAAGCTTTGTGCCTTGATTTGCTGCACACTGATGTGCAATGTCCCGTAATCTTTGCGAATATAGGCGCGACAAATCAAAAAAACGGTTTCCAAATTCAGGGATATTCTTGCCGCTGGCAGGGCTCTGGGCAAAAAATTTGATATGGTCGGTTATCAGCATCAAATCGCCTACATTAAATGACTGATTAACCCCTCCGGCTGCATTTGTTAAAATAAGCTTTTTAACGCCCAATAAATGCAGCACCCGGACATAAAAACTGACCATCTGCGGCGTATATCCCTCATATACATGAAAACGGCCGGACATCAAAGCAACATTTTTACCGGACATGCGTCCGCATATTAGCTCACCCGCGTGCGACTCGACTGTCGACTGCAAAAAGCCGGGTATTTCGCCGTAAGGTATGCGTAAAGCAGGCGGTTCGATTTCTCTTGTCAGTGCACCAAGTCCTGAGCCCAGCACTACAGCAATATCGGGCACAAAATTTAAACGATCTTTAAGGAATTCAGCGCTTTTTTTGTACTGTTCGTATGAAATATTAATAATCTTACCCCCAAACAAAGATGACGGTAAAACAACTAAACACGATGTTTAACGCTCAATCTTAGCCCCGCACTTTTTGCAATAAACTGCATCGTCAGGGTTAGGTAAGCCGCAGGTCTTGCACCTGACGGCATACCGGTATTCGTCGATTGTTCTTCGCAGTGTATCTATTTGGGATTGGCACTCATCAAGTCTTTCAACACAGTCATCCACAAGTGAGGAGGCGTCCTCTCCGGATTTTTTGGCGTCGTATACCATGCGTCCCAGTCCTTCAAATATTGCGGTCATTTCCCTTTCCAATTCAGCTACATCGAGTCTTAGCTTTGTAACTTCAATAAAGTCAGAGGTCTTTTTCCCCGCGGTCTCGGCTACACTCTTAGCTTTAGACACCACATCTTCAAAAGTTGTCACTATAATTCCCCCTTTAAATTTGGATAACAAATCCATTATATATTACTGCATGGGATAATTCAATATGTCGAAAAATATTACTCCCCTACAAATTCCCTCAGCAGTGCGTCTTTTGGCATCATATCAAGCGGCAAATGCTCAAATCTTGAAAGAGTGTCAATCAGGCGTTTTGTCGTACCGGCATATTCATGCCCGTCAGGCAGACTGTGAAGCAACGGCAGTAAAAGCGGTGCAAAAACACAGGGTTCATAGGCATGTGTTGTATCAATAAGATAATCGACCGTGTCTACAAACGGGAACATATACTCATTTTCGCCCCTGACAACCTGCCCCCACATATTCAGTGTATTTAAAACAGAGCTGTTTCTAAACCTTTCATCCCGTAGCATGCGCCGCGTCAGGCGAATTTCTCTGCGTGCCAGCAACTTTTTGCTTTCATTTATTATTGGTGATACTGTGTTTACAAAAATCTTAAACAGATTTTGCATAGGAAGATGTTGTTCAAAATACGGATTAATTGCGTGAATGCCTTCAAATATAACAACCGCATTTTGCGAAATTTTAAGCTCTTTCATTTTGTCAAAGGGACGCCCCTTGATAAAATCAAATTGCGGCAGCAGAGTCCTGCCGTCATTAATAAGCTCGCGCATACACCTTTCAAGCTCGTCAAGATTGAGTGCCTCCAACGCCTCGTAATCATAGTGCCCGTTTGAAAGAAGCGGTGCTTGTTCCCGCCCGCGATAAAAATCATCCATTGAAATTGTATGAGCCTCGACCCCAAGCTTAGCAAGATTGCGGGTCAATAATTTAGCGGTAGTTGTTTTACCCGCCGATGACGGCCCTGACAGCATGCAAAGGCAGTGTCCGCCAAACTCGGTGGCAAGGTGCTGCGCCAGCAGTTCAATTTCATGAGCATATCTTTGGCTCTCTTCTTCAATAAAAGCAGCTGCATCATTGTGCGCACGCTCATTTATTTCATTTAGCTTAAGACATCTTTTAAAAAAGGGTTTCATAAAACGAAATCACCCGTCCTTTTCTTTGTATCATGTCGTCAAATTGTTCGTTGTATTCATATGGAAATTTATAATTAAAAATTCGTTCAATATATTCCCCGCTTGGCTGCTTCAGCTTGGTAACCGCGCCCGCACCGCACGCAAGCACGGTGTGCGTCTCATCCATCATAAATACATTATAAAGCCCCTCACACGACGGCTTTGACCATCCCGTGTTTTCTGTCCCACCTATGGTGCGACTTTGGCGATAAAGATAATATGGACGATATCCGGCAGATTTCAGCTTACAAATACTTAAATCAACCATGCGCACAGACTGTTGAGAACAGCCATCAAACCCATTAAAATTTTTCATAAAATTAGAAGCACGCTTCATTGCAAGAGTATGCACCGTGATGCTTTCCGGTGCAAGCCCGATTAGCTTTTCCAGACTAAATTTAAAGCCGTCATAATCATCACCCGGCAGCCCTGCAATCAAATCGGCATTTACATTATCAAACCCGCAATGCCTTGCAAGCTTAAACGCTTCAAAAAATCTATCTGCGCTGTGGCGACGACCTATAGATTTTAGTACATCATCGTTTAGTGTCTGCGGATTAATGCTGATACGGGTTGTGCCCGCCGATTTAATCACTTCAAGCTTATCCTGTTCCACAGTGTCGGGACGGCCTGCCTCAACCGTAAATTCACGCAATTCTGACAAATCAAAGCTTTGGCGCACCGCATTTAGTATGCGCGCAAGCTGTGCTGCACTCAAAACGGTAGGTGTTCCACCGCCGACATATATCGTCTCAAGCAGCAGTCCTAACCGCCGCGCAATGCCACCGGTGTATTCGATTTCGCGGCACAGTTTTTCTATATAATCGGGTATCAGCCTCGCCGCCCGTTCGACCGTATGTGACACAAACGAGCAATAAGCGCACCTCGAAGGGCAAAATGGGACAGATATATATAGGCTAAAAGACTTAGGGCGTGATAATTTGAGAATTTCATTTTCTGTTTTTAATGTTTCAATGCACAGTCTTGCTTTATTCTCGCTTACAAGTAGATGTTTTTTAAGCCAATCGGCCGCGGCCTGTTCAGAGCCGTACTTGTCAGAAATGCGTCTCATCAGCTTGACCGGACGCACACCTGTAACTGCTCCCCAAGGCAGGGTAAAATTAAAATGCTTTACAAATAAACTATAAAGCATCACCGCAAGCCGTCTTTCCACCTCCTTGTCGTCGGTGCCCGTTCTGACAATCTCTTTGGCATTAATGCGTCGCTTGCCTTGGCATAATGCGGCAGACAAATTAACACCTTTATTATCGACAAATATAAGAGCCGATGCAACAGCAGTCTCACTGTCGGCACTTTCAGCGGCATTCTCATCATCTGTTACCAAAATTTTTTCAAAGGGCAAAAAAAGCCGGCAGATGTTTTGCATTTCAAATTTATAATTGTGGCCTTTAATAATCAGTATCATATCAAGCGCATATACGGATTATTATGCCGTTCATTTTCAAGGGTTGTTGTCTCGCCGTGGCCGGGCAGCACCGTATAGTCTCCTTTTAATTTGCTTAGCCTTATAAGTGAGCGCCGCATTGCATGGTTGTCTCCGCCTGCAAAATCGGTGCGGCCAAACCCACCGGCAAAAAGGGTGTCGCCGGTTAACAATAAATCACCGCATAAATAGCAGCTGCTTCCCGGAGTATGACCGGGTGTATTGATCACATGAAACGAAAGCTTGCCGACTGTAACAGTATCGCCGTCATCAAGCAATCTGTCAGCTTTAAGCGATACCCTCGCGCCTCCCGCCATAAACATCAAGCTTTTACTGCCGTCCGTCAACGCATCGACATCACCACGCGGAACCAACAAATCGGCTTTAATGCTGCTTTGTATTTTATCGACCGCCAGCATATGGTCAAAGTGGGCATGGGTTAGCATAACATACTCAATTTCGAGCTGTCGTTCGTCAACCGCATCAAGAATCTGCTGTGCGTCACCGCCCGGGTCTATAATAACGCCTTTGTTTTGATTGTCAAAAACGAAATAACAATTGGTATCAAGCTTTCCGACTGTCAAACGGACAAAAGGCATGGTGATTTCCTCCCTTTTAAAGCACGGCTGTCACATGGTATGGCCGCTTCTGAACACATCATATATTCCTTCAATTTTATCAAGTTTTTCTATAACGGACTTCAAGTGATCCAGACTGTTAACGCCCACCGTCACACTCATAAGCACATCATTCCCTTGTGATTCGCGTGCGCTTATGGCGTGAATCATAACATGTATGGAGGCTAATTGTGTTGTAATATCGGCAAGCAGCGCATTTCGATTTTTGGCCTTTATATTGAGCGTCGCCTTAAATTCATCGCGCACGCTTTCCTCCCACTTAACCGAAACCCATCGCTCCGGCTCCTCGACCAGCGACATATCCTTTGGAACATTAATACAGTCCAATTTGTGGATCGACACACCGTATCCGCGAGTTATAAAACCGATTATGCTGTCTCCGGGCACGGGATTGCAGCACCGTGCAAACTTGACCAGACAGTTTTCCATGTTTTCTATGATAACACCGCCATTGTTACCACGGCGACGTGTAGTCGTGACAAGGCTTTCCGGCTTGATATTTTCAGCCTTGATAAGCCTCAGGTAATCGTCCTTGATTCGCGCCATTATTCGCGAAAGAATAATCCCGCCGTATCCTATCGCAGCATAAAAATCATCAATTGTAGCACAATGCTGCTTTTTTACCTGGGCGGATAAAAACTTTT
>DHNF01000142.1:10364-13971 GCA_002409375.1 Ruminococcaceae bacterium UBA5423 | reverse complement strand
TGGAAAAAGGCTATCATACCGAGCTAAACGAAAGGGGCAGTCGCTTGTCTGCCGGGCAAAAGCAGCTCATATCCTTTGCGCGTACAATGCTTGCGGACCCGCGTATTTTAATTCTTGATGAGGCAACATCCTCAATTGACACAAAAACAGAGCGATTGCTACAACAGGGCATACGAGTATTGCTTGAAGGACGCACATCATTTATTATTGCGCACCGTCTTTCAACAATAAAAAACTGTGATAGGATATTTTATATAGGCGACAAAGGCATTTTAGAATCGGGCAGTCATGCTCAGCTTATTGATAATAAGGGATTATACTATCGCCTTTATACTGCCCAAGCATCGGGAATGGAAGCCGTTGCAAACGCTTAGATAATATTAATGATAAATAATATAGTAAAGAATATAGGCATGAAAAACGGCGTGATGATCCCATCACGCCGTTTTTCAAACAAATACTTTTACCAGCCGCTGATGTGTCCTTTTTGCATTGCGCCAACCAGCCGTTCGGAAAGATTTCCATACTGCGACGACAAGCTTGAAATGAGATCTTCAACTTGCTTACGGTGTGTTTTGCCGTCAACCGGGCATTTTGATTTAACCTCCGGCAGACCGCATTTTTTTACCGCTGACATAATAGAATTTTGACGCAAATATATTAAGGGGCGAATAAGTCTAAGCTCGCGTCTTGTCAAAACAGAAACCGGCGAAAAACAGCTTATTGTCCCCGAGGCAAACATGTTCATTAACAGTGTTTGGGCGGCATCGTCCAAATGATGCCCCAAAGCAACCACATTGCAATCTGCTTCCTGTGCCGCCTTGTGTAGTGCGCCGCGCCGCATTTTCGAACACAGGCTGCACGGGTTGCTTTCTTTCCGCTCTTCAAAAACAATTTCACTAAGCCGCGTTCTCTTGATTATATGAGGTATATCCAAGCTTTCACATAATGAAGTTATTTGTGTATAATCTGTATTTTCACCGCCAAAACCCGGATCAAGCGTGATTGCAAAAAGCTTGAAAGGCGAGGGATAAAAGCGCTGCAGGCGTTTAAGCATTGCTAACAAGATGATACTATCCTTTCCGCCCGAAAGCCCCACCGCAATGTTGTCGCCGGGTTTTATCATTTGGTATCGCTCAACCGCCGCCCGCATAGGGGACAGCAGCTTGTCCAAAGCATCTCCCACTTTAAACACCAACCTTGTTATGTTTTTGTTTTTAATAATATATCTTATAAATGTTTTATTATCAATAAAAAAGTGCATATTGGAGTATGATACAGCGCAATATTGCGCAAATTAAAGAGATTAACCGAGTATTAAGACTGTAAATTAAAATTTTGGCCTTTGCCTATTGACAGCCGCACGGGGGTATGGTATTATCATACCTGCGTCTGAAAATGGGTAAACATAGACTAACTGAATATTGAAGATAAATTTTAAGACGCGTTTTATATAGCAAGATACAGGAGGTAAACAGTATGTCCACATATATGGCAAAAGCGGGCGAAATCGAGCGCAAATGGTATATACTTGACGCCGCAGGCAAGCCCCTTGGACGCGTGGCCGCCAAGGCTGCCACTTTGCTTAGAGGCAAGCACAAACCAATATATACGCCTCATGTTGATTGTGGGGATCATGTAATCATCATTAACTGTTCAAAAGCAGTCCTCACAGGCAACAAAATCAACCAAAAAATCTGGTATCGGCACTCCGGGTGGGTAGGCGGATTAAAGAAAGTCGAATACTCCACATTAATGGAGCAGCGTCCCGAAAAGGCAATGGAGCTTGCTGTAAATGGTATGGTGCCCAACAACAAAATCGGCCGTACTGCAATGACACGCCTAAGGGTGTACGCAGACACAAATCATTCTCATTCGGCACAAAAGCCGGAAACGCTTGAATTTTAAGAAAGGAGGCTGTTAAACATGGATTATAACAAAAGACCTTATTTTTACGGTACAGGCAGAAGAAAGGAATCAGTTGCCCGTGTTCGCTTATATGCGGGAACAGGTTCGATTAAAATTAACGATCGGGATATTGACGATTATTTTGGTCTGGAGACTCTCAAACTGATTGTCCGTCAGCCTCTTAATCTAACCGGCACTTTGGACAAATTTGATATTGAATGCCGTGTCACCGGCGGTGGTGTCACTGGACAGGCTGGGGCTATCCGCCACGGTGTTTCTCGTGCATTGCTCCAATTTAATTCAGAGGAGCTTCGCCCTTTGCTTAAAAAGGCCGGGTTCTTAACACGCGACCCAAGAATGAAGGAGCGCAAAAAGTACGGACTTAAGGGCGCACGCCGCGCACCTCAGTTCTCAAAGCGCTAAATCATTGTCGATTTAAAAGTTTCATTTAGACCAACAAGCACCAACCGTCAGGGGGAAATTTTCTCCTTGGCGGTTTTTTATACGCGAAGTAAGGCGCGGTGCCACATCGCGCCCTTGCGGTATTGAGAAAATTAAAAAACTACTTGAACAAGCAGCATATAAACAACCGTACCAACTGCGATGCTCAGAAGTGTGTTTTCTTTCCAATAGTGAAGCGCAACAATGCACACAATGGCTATTATCTCCGGAATTGCGTATGTAGGGGATTTGAAACTTACATCTTTAAGGCAATATACGACTAACAAACCTATAGCGCAGTAGGGCAAAACTTGTCCAAGATAGCCGATATATGAATTATTTGACTTAGTGCCTTTAAATATAATAAAAGGCAAAAACCTTGTTGTCATTGCACCGATAGTTACCATGCAAATAATAATAAAAGTTTGAACAGGTGTTAATGTCACTGAATACTCTCCTTAAGCCGTTCTTTTCGTGATATTGTTAATACTATCAGGATTGCAATCATGGACGGGATAATGAAATTGTTTTGACCAAAAACAACCAAACAAAAAACAGAACATAAAACACCTATTATTGCCGGCTTGTGGTTTTTCTGATTTTTCCATTGCTCTACAAATATTACGATAAAAAGGGCTGTTAAAGCAAAATCAAGACCTTTTGTATTAAATGAAATCATAGACCCCAGCAAACCGCCAAGCGTTGAACCAAATACCCAATAACTGTGGTTAAGCAAAGTAATAAAAAACAGAAACCATTTTTGATCTACATCTTTTGGCGGCTTTGTCGAACAGACAATTGAGAATGTTTCGTCACATAGCCCAAAGATAAGATATGGTTTCAATTTACCGGTATCTCTATACTTGTCCAGCATTGAAATGCCATAAAATATATGGCGAGCATTTACAATTAAAGTCATAAGTAAAGCATTGATAGGATTAAATACTGATGTAAGAAAAGTAATTGCTACATATTGAGATGACCCTGCAAACGCCATAAAACTAAATAAAAATGTCCAACCCGCACCATAACCCTTGCTGTTCATCAAAATGCCATAGGCAATACCCAAAAAAGTAAACCCGGTAAATACGGGAAGGGTATGGGGAACGGCTGCCTTTATTGCTTTAATTTTTTCACTCATATATTTATCACCATATTTTAGTCTTTTTTATCCTTATAACAATACTTGGTTTCAAGACGGCTGATCATATTCTGCATATATTATCATATTTAATTTTACATGTAAAATTAAATATGA
>DHNF01000142.1:9903-10226 GCA_002409375.1 Ruminococcaceae bacterium UBA5423 | reverse complement strand
TCATATTTAATTTTACATGTAAACTTAAACGGTCAGGTTGTATATCAATCTGGCGGTTTTTTTATTGTGAAAACAACATAAAAGCTCTTGTGTTGTCAAAAGATGATGTCTTAATTGTTGAGACACATCATATGACGAAAGTCGTATTGTAAGTGAAAGTTTTATATGATATGTTGAAATCACAGCACAAAGAGGAGCATGATATATGGTTGGAAACAAAAAAATTACTTATCCTGACCTTTTACTTGTTGAAAATGATATGGCCTTTGCGACAATAGTTGTCGCCCAAAAACCCAATGAAAAAACAAGTGTCGCTGCATTGG
>DHNF01000142.1:9113-9730 GCA_002409375.1 Ruminococcaceae bacterium UBA5423 | reverse complement strand
AAAAACAAGTGTCGCTGCATTGGATTTGCAAAATATTATAAAACAAATGTCCGGAGTAACATTACCGATAAAACATGATAATGAAACTGTTGAAGGCACGCTAATTCTGGTCGGCCCTTCGAGGTTAACAACAGAAATGGGAATTTGTCAGCCCTTCGGATACCCGGACAACGAGCGCGTAATCGTTCGCAGGACAGGCAATCGTTTGGTTTTGCTTGGCAACGATGACGGTTTGTTCACCGGAACACAGTTTGCCGTAACAATGCTTTTAGAACGGTTGGGCTGCGGTTGGTTTGGGATTGATGATTTGTGGCATGTAATTCCTTGTAAAGACCGAATTTCTGTCGGATACATAAATATAGATTTTACACCCAGGTATGAATCCCGTCAAACATGGGTTTACCACAAAAACCGTGAGTTGGCGCTTCGCTGGTATCAAGGTGGCAGCAACAAAGACATTGAACATGCTTACAGCATATTATTCCCCCGCGAAAAGTATTTTGATAAGCATCCTGAATGGTATTGCATGATAGATGGGCAGCGTAATCCCTACAAAGAATGGTGGCAGATGTGCTATTCAAACAAAGAAGTGTTGCGTGAGACGATAAAAAAAGTTG
>DHNF01000142.1:7433-8893 GCA_002409375.1 Ruminococcaceae bacterium UBA5423 | reverse complement strand
TAATAATCCCACTTATACACAGGCGACACTGGCTGCAAACGATGGATTTTTTGATAGCTTTTGCCAATGTGAAGAATGCAAAAAAATGGGCACCCCCAGCGAAACCATGGTTGCCTTTGCCAACAAGGTTGCACAGGGGCTGGAATCAAAATATCCCGATAAACAGCTAATGGTTTTTGCGTATTTCCCCACATACGACCCTCCAAGAAAAGTTATGCCGTTGCATAAGAATATTATATTGATGTTCTGCAAAGAGTCTTGCATGTTTCACTCGGTGGATACAGGGCCGGATTGCGGATACCATATTCGGTATCAATATGATTTTGGACATGAATACTATGAACTGCCGTGGATGGAAAACGCAAAAAAATGGATTGAAATGACTTCGTGCAAAAATGTTGCTGTTTGGGAATGGTATTGCCCGGCAGCCGCAAGCAGTGTTTGGAAAGATTTACCGTGGGTTCAAGGTGATGTGGCGTTCAGAAACCAGCTTTGTTTTGAGAGACTCGGAGCAAGATATGTATATTATGATCAAGGACCGGTTGACGGGTATAACGATACGGAAAAGAGCTACCCGCTGCGCTGGCCGCTTTGGTATGTCGCTGCTAAGGGTATGTGGGACGGCAGACAGACAGCATCTCAAATTTTAATGGACGCTTGCAAAAAGCTGTATGAAGAAGCTGCCGACATAATGTTTTCTTACTATATGAGCCTTGCAGACATAAACGAGCAATGCCATGCCAAGGCAATTGCATGGCACATGCCGGAGCCTTATGAATTTTATACACCTCAAGCAATTGCAAGGGTGGATCGAATTGTTAAGTCTGGCAACGAAATTATTGATAAAGTCAGTGAAGCGGTTGCCTTGCGTATGAAAAATCAATTTGACCTGTGGCAAAAGGCTAAACAGGTTATTAAAAATACTGAAAATAATGGGTGAAAAAATGAAGTCGACACTTGAATTGCAAAACATTTTAATCAAAAGTGCAAACCTTAACGGTGAAAGTTCGCTGCCGTCCATTTTACCGGTGTTAAATGTTCAAACTCAAAAGTCCTTAAAGCTTGATGAGGACGATGAAATATTTTTTGATATAGGTAAGATTAGAAGCATTTATCCGTATAAGCAACAGGATTTATACGACAGAGCTCTTAATGAAAAAGAGTATAAAGCGGTTATCTTGGAAAACAAGTATCTTAAAGCGGTGTTTTTACCCGAGCTGGGAGGAAGACTATGGTCGCTTTTTGATAAGGTTGAGGGTCGCGAATTACTGTATGTTAATGACTGCATACGCTTTTGCAACCTTGCACTTTGCAATGCATGGTTTAGCGGAGGTGTTGAATGGAACATCGGCATGATTGGTCATAGTCCTTTTACTTGTACGCCGTTATTTGCAGCTACATTAGAGGCAGCCGACGGCACACCGATTTTGCGCATGTATGAGTATGAAAGACTTAGAAAT
>DHNF01000142.1:5210-7300 GCA_002409375.1 Ruminococcaceae bacterium UBA5423 | reverse complement strand
AGTATGAAAGACTTAGAAATGTAACATATCAAATGGATTTTAGTTTGCCCGAGTCATCGAAAATGCTGATATGCCGGATGCGAGTTTGCAATTTAAACGACAGTACAATACCGATGTATTGGTGGAGTAATATTGCCGTACCCGAAACAAAGCACAGCCGCATTATCGTACCCGCTGAATCGTCATATTACAGCTACTGGACAACGATTGATAAAACACCTATGCCTTATCGGGGCGGCAAAGATGTTACCTATCCGGTTAATACCGAGTGTTCAATGGATTATTTTTATAAAACCTTTGATACTAAGCGAAAATACATAGCAGCAGTTGGTAATGACGGTTATGGACTTGTTCAGACATCGACAAGACGGCTCAAGGGCAGAAAATTGTTTGTATGGGGTCAAGGGCAGGGAGGACATACTTGGCAGCGTTTTCTTACAGATAAAGCAGGTGACTATTCCGAAATTCAGGCAGGTCTTGGTCAGACACAGTATGAGTGTATTCCCATGCCTCCGCTGTCGACATGGGAATGGGTTGAAGCGTATGGTGCAATGTCTGCACAGCCCGCTGCAGCTCATGGCGATTGGTGTGATGCCAGAGCTGAAATTGAAAACAAATTAGAAGATAAATTATCTGAAGCCTGGCTTGAAGAATACTTAATAACTTCTAAGAAAGATTATGTATTTAAAAAAGGTAAGGTTTTTCAAAATGGCTCAGGCTTTGGCGCATTGGAAAATAAGCGCCGCAGCTTGGCAGGAGAGCGGGCAATTTCCCAGCATCTTGACTTTGGCGAAGTGCAAAGTCTACAAAAGCATTGGCTTTTATTGTTGGAGCAGGGGCATTTGCCAAGTCCATCAGTTGATGAACCGCCGGCATCGTATATGGTGGGTAATCATTGGTATGACCTGTTAAATTCGGCTCATGGTATTGAGGATAAAAATTGGTATGCTTGGTATCATAAAGGCGTAATGCAAATCAGTAATACACAATATGAGCAGGCAATTAACAGCTTTAAAAAGTCTATAGAGATGCAGCCCTCATGCTGGGCATATTATGGGTTGGCCGTTTGCCGGTATACCTTAGGTGATAATGTCAAAAGTATAGAGCATATCAAGCTTGCGCACAAGCTTAATTCATCGGACATATCACTTGCCAGAGATATGTTTAGACTGATGAATGAAAACGAATGCTATCAAGAAATAATAGAACTATACAATTCAATGGACGCAGTATTACAAAATGACGGTAAACTAAAGTTTTATGCTGCAAATTCGTATGCACATACAGATCAAATTGAAAAGGCAGAAGAGATCCTTTATGAAAATGGGTGCCTTATTATTCCGGACATTCGTGAAGGCGAGATGTCAATAACAAATCTATGGTTGTATATCGAGGAACAAAAATACAAAAAACAAAACAAGGTGTTCGATATAAATTCTGTTAAAGTGCCGCCCAATCTCGATTATCGTATGGGATGTGCTTGTGAATAGACATCATGTATTTTGTTGCTATACAGATATAGGAGGAATGCCTTTTGCTGCGAGGTTTAAAGTTTCATTTTGATAATGAATTCAAAACGGAACCGGTCCGTTACGGACCTGTATTACTGTGGCAAATCGGCGATATTGGATGTGACCCCGGGTACGTTGTCAAAGACCATGAACAATACTGTCATGAGATAACCTGTGTTGTAGGCGGACGAGGCATTATATACAGTGACGGTAAAGCGTACACTATTGAAAAGGGCGAGCTTTATCTGAACAAAAAAGACGAAATACACTGTATAAAATCAGATCTTACAGATCCTATTCGATATTTTTATATTGGTTTTGAATTTGAGGATATGTTAGTTGAAGGTGTTTGGAAAGACATTAAAAGGGCGTTTGAGGAATGTAAGAGTCCGTTAGCGCGCGATACTGCAGGTGTTCAAAATGCATTTAGCAGCGTGTTCAACGAAATGATGACAAAGGATGTCATATCCAATGATTTGATACGCTTGTATGTTTATCAAATTTTAATGTTGTCATACCGGTCACTTGAATTATTTAATCCTAAGCCGTATATGGGAGCTTACGAACACGATAAGGGGC
>DHNF01000142.1:0-5092 GCA_002409375.1 Ruminococcaceae bacterium UBA5423 | reverse complement strand
TACGAACACGATAAGGGGCAGCAACTGGTTTATACAATTCTAAATTATATTGATACGAATGTGTGTGCAATAGAACGTCTGGAGGATATTGCTAAAGAGGTTGGTTATAGCTACGCGCATATATCTCGCTTGTTTAAACAAGTTGTTGGCAAATCGATGAGAGATTATTATATCGAAAAACGCTTTGAAAAAGCCGTTGATTTTTTAAAGTCGGGCACGCCGAGTACTGAGATTGCTAAATTATTGAAATATAAATCACTTCAAAGCTTTAGCAAAGCGTTTTCTAAATATTACGGTTTGTCACCGTCTGAATATAGAGAAAAGATTATTGGTAAAGAGAGCTATTCGCCTATCCGGAAAGAGGGTACTCAATGAAAATCATAGGGTTAGCATGTAAAACAGCAGAAATAAGAGGTGTGGTTTGCAACATCAGCGGAACCATATTAAACACGGCGCGTTTAGCCGCAAACATCAAAAACGGCAAGCTCAAATATATAAGCAAAGTACAATCGCTGATCAATATTTTAGCACAATGCCATTGCTGTATAAATAGTGTCGGTGTTGTTTTTATCGGTAATGTTGATGCAAAGAGTGGCTTAGTCTTATCTGCACCTGATGAAATGAAAAAGTATGTGGGTACCGATTTGTTTGCTGTTGCCGGTGCGGTGACGGATGCAAATGTTGTAGTGGAAAACGAGGCGCGCGCGTCACTGATTGGCGAGCATTGGTTGGGAGCTGCTAAAAATTATAAAAATGTCGTGATGTTGACGTTAGACAATTATATTGACACAGCCATTATGGTTGACGGTCAGATGTGTGTAAGTAAACAAGATTTTAGCAAAATGCAAGTTACCGACGAAAACGGCGAAGTCAGGGCATTGAATGATTACATATCCGCAAAAGCTATGTCGCAAAAAATGGAGAAAGCACTTGGGCGAAATGCATGCCGAGAGGAATACCTTGAAGAGTTTTTAAGTGGAAACAAAAATATTTATAACACGCTTTTAGACTTTTCAAAATACTTGACTAAGGCAATATGCAAAATTAAAGATACATATAATCCCGAAGCAATTATAATCGGCGGCGAATTTTCAGAATGGTATCCTAATTTTATACCTTTTGTAACAGAACAGATGGAAAAACACAAAATTAATGTAGCTGTAGAAAAAGCTAAATTTGGACCAGATTCTGCCTGTATTGGTGCTGTTTATTTGTGCAGGGAAAATACCTAACAAATAATTTGGCATTAACGCATTAACCCACGGAGGTGAATTCTATGCGTAAATTAATAGCTTTAATAATAAGTATTAGCTTAACATTTACATTTGTGTTAACTGCTTTCGCCGAGTCTAAAAGTGATATTATTTATCACTTATGGGATGATATTAGTTACAATTCCTTTATTTCTTATAAAAACGAACATGAAGCAAAAAATAAAGCAAAACTTCCAATTGAATTAAAACCCGAAAGCTCCACACTGTCTGACACTGGCGCAAGATTTCAGAACGTATCAGACGAAAACGCAGTGTTGCTGGAAAGCAACGACTCCGGCCAATCTTTAAATGGGTGGATAGAATGGAGTTTTACTGTTCGAGAAAATGCGGTTTATTATATTAAGCTGCGATATATGGCGTCAGGGGATAAGGGAAAAAAACCGCAAATCCGCTTTGATATTGACGGCGTTGTTCCATACAGGGAATTGTCAAGCTATGGTTTGAACAGGATTTATAAAGACGAGCCGATAATGCAGGATAAGGCAGGAAACGACAGTATTCCCGAACAAAAAGAGATTAATCGCTGGCAGACAACAATGTTTTACGAATCGGAAGGCTTTAGCAATGCCCCGATGTTTCTTCATTTCTCTAAAGGAGAGCATACTGTTCGCATATCGGTTTTGGAAGAGAGCTTGTTTATAAGTTCACTTTTTTTGACAAATAAGCCTGTCATTCTTAGGGATGACCAGGCTATGAAAGAGTATAAAGAGGCAGGATTAAAAGAATATAGCCCGTATTATAAAGAAATACAGGCCGAAAAAACATATGAAAAATCAGATGCTTCAATTTTTCCGCAGTTTGACCGCACCAGTCCTGCTACCGTTCCTTATCATCCCACCCTTGTACGAAGAAATACAATCGGCGGGTCCGGCTGGTCGTCAAGAGGAATGTGGATTTCTTATATAGTTGATGATATACCGGCAGACGGGCTTTATTATCTCACAATTAAGTTTAGGCAAAAAGATGCCATCGGCGTTACTACTTTCCGTAATATCTATATAAACGGTGACATACCCAGTGCTTCGTTTGAAAATGTAGATTTTCCCTATAGCATAAACTGGCAGCGAAAAACAGTGGGTAATGACGATGGCAATCCATGTCCGGTGTATCTCAAAAAAGGATATAACGAAATTCGCTTTGAAGTAAGCGGCGGTCGATTTTCCGAAGTTTTGGGTATGGTCGATAGTGCTTGCGGTGAGCTTAACAAATTATATACCCAAATGGTGATGATAACCGGCACAAATCCTGATAAATACAGGGATTATTATCTGGATAAAGAGATACCCGGTCTTATTGACAGCTTTAAAAATCAGGCCGACGCTTTGCATAAGGCTGCAGATATGTTTGACAGTTTAAGCGGTTCCAAGTCAAGCGAAAGCGAGACTATTCACGATATGGCAAGGCGCCTTGACAGCTTAGCTGATAATCCTAAAACAATTCACAAAAGGCTGACCGGTTATCGTGATGGTATTAGCTCTTTATATAACTGGCTTGATAATATGACAAATCAGCCGCTTGAAATGGACTATTTTATTATACACTCGGCAGACAGCAAGCTGCCAAGTGCAAAGGCCGCCTTTGGAGCGCGCTTTATCCATGAGTTAAAAACTTTTATTAGCTCATTTGTTGAGGATTATAACACTGTTGGGTCAAACGGCGAAAATGAGTCGGTTATAGTCTGGGTAAATATGGGGCGGGACCAGATTCAGATCATTCGCAATATGATCACTGATAAATTTACACCTAAAACCGGAATTAATGTCGGTCTGAGCATAGTTCAAACCGGATTTATCGAGGCAACACTTGCCGGTTCGGGTCCTGATGTTGCTATCGGAATTGCCCGTGGGCAGCCTGTAAACCTTGCATGCCGCAATGCCTTGCTGGATTTTGATGATTATGAGGGGTTTGCACAAATAAAAGATAGGTTTGCCGATACCGCGTTGGTTCCGTACCAATTTGAGGGAAAGACATACGCTCTCCCGTGTTCGCAAACTTATTATATGCTGTTTTACCGCAAGGATATTTTGTCACAGCTTGGTATTGATGTGCCAAAAACATGGGATGATATCAACCGCGCGGTGCCTAAGCTGCAACGCAGTCACATGGGGATAGGATTGCCATATTCAGTAATATCTGCTGCGGCGGCTGTAGACACAGGGTTGGGGGCAAAAGATCTGTATGCTTCGTTGCTGCTGCAAAACGGCGGATCGTTTTATACTGACGACCATAAATCAACACTGCTGGACAGTGAACAAGCGGTCGATGCATTTAAGACATGGTGCGACTTTTATACACAATATGATTTTGACTTGGCATATGACTTTTTTACAAGATTTAGAAACGGTGAAATGCCGTTAGGGATTGCATCATTTGAAATGTTTAACACCTTGTCTATCGGTGCAAGGGAGATAAACGGCCTTTGGGGAATGGCACCGGTTCCGGGAACACTCAAAGATGATGGATCAATCAATAGCGCACAAGCAGGTGCCGGTACTGCAGCTGTTATATTTAAAAAAACTAAGGATCCGCAAGCATGCTATAAATTCTTGGATTGGTGGACAAGCGGTGATGTGCAAACCGGATTTTGCGCTTCTCTTGAAACCACCCTTGGCCCGGGCGGTCGATATCCTACAGCAAACCTAAAGGCATTTGAAAGCCAGCCGTGGTCAAAAAACCAGTTGGCAATGTTAAAAGAGCAAAGAAAGAGCGTTATAGAACTGCCGGAAATTCCGGGAAGCTATTATGTTTCAAGAAGCATAGACAATGCCTTTCGCTCGGTATTGTATGACGGTAAAAATCCGAGAGAAATATTTATAAAAGAAAACCGGGCAATAAATAGAGAAATTAAACGAAAGCGCAGTGAGTTGGGCTTGTCATAACTTAAGGGGGTGCGCAGCTTGCGTAAGCATATAAAAAGTAGTTCAATGGCCGATGGCTATGTTTCCACATGGAAAAAGGTTGTTTACTACCGTGATAGCTATATCCTTATTGCGCCGTTTATTCTGTTGTTCGTGCTGCTTACTGTTATTCCGATAATGGCAGCGATAGGTTTGAGCTTTACAAGCTTTAACATGCTGGAAATGCCCAGATTTATAGGTTGGCAGAATTATCAACGAATGTTTTTAGATGATCCCATTTTTTTTAAGGTTGTCAAAAACACGCTAATATTTGCATTAATTACCGGCCCTCTTGGTTATATTATGTCATTTTTATTTGCTTGGCTTATCAACGAAACAGGAAGGCTGCTGCGAACTGTTTTGACAGTAATATTTTATATGCCCGTATTAGCCGGCAACATTTATTTCGTTTGGGCGTTTCTTTTGTCGGCTGACAGCAACGGCGTAATAAACGGTTGGCTGATGCAGCTTGGACTGATTCAGGAACCGATTGGCTGGCTTGTAGATCAAAATATGATGATGCCGTCGCTTATGGTAGTACAGCTGTGGATGAGTCTTGGCACGGGATTTCTTGCCTTTATAGCAGGGTTCCAAAGCATGGATAACAGTCTTTTTGAAGCCGGTTCAATAGACGGAATTAGAAACCGGTGGCAAGAGTTGTGGTACATAACACTTCCTTCAATGTCAAATCAACTGCTGTTTAGTGCAGTAATGCAAATAAGTGCCTCTTTTGGAGCAAGCGCGATAATAACCACTTTGGTCGGATTTCCCACGTCTCAATACAATGCCGATACTATTGTCACCTACATTATGGATATAGGAACAACGCGATTTGAAATGGGATATGCCTGTACACTTGCAGTGTTTCTTTTCGCACTTATGTTATTGGCAAACTTTATTTTCACAAACATGTTAAGACAT
>DHNF01000101.1:1611-3351 GCA_002409375.1 Ruminococcaceae bacterium UBA5423 | reverse complement strand
GCAGCCCGAATACCTTGATTACAAGCAATGTGCAGATAAAGTATTGAACCATTACAAAAAACAACTTGACGAGCTTGGGCTTGATGGTCTGTATTCGGCTGTAAAGGCTCTTGGCTGTACACTGATTTATTTGTATGCAACCCAAATGAGTGGTTTGGAACGCATTTCAAATCTTGATGTTTATTCCGATGTCCAGTTTATGAGGCTGGATGTAAACTCGCGCAGAAATTTAGAGCTGCTTGAAACAATGCGCACTAACGAAAAACGCGGCGCTCTGCTTAGCGTTTTGGATTACACCAAAACCGCAATGGGAAAGCGCCTTATACGAAGCTGGATTGAGCAGCCCCTTGTAAATGCCGCCCAGATTAGCCGACGCCATAACGCTGTGGACGAATTGTTAAGCGATACAATACTGCGCGGTGATATTATTGAGATGCTGCGCTCGATTTATGATATTGAGCGCATAATGACACGTATTGTTTACGGCAGTGCCAATGCCCGTGAGCTGCGTTCACTGTCACAGGCAATTTGTATTTTGGCGCCGTTAAAGCAAAGGCTAAAAGATGTCAGGTCAGAATTGTTGCGCGAAATTCAACAAAGCATTGATCCGCTTGACGATGTTAAAGGGCTTATCGAAAGTGCTATTGTGGATGATCCTCCCTTTTCTGTGCGTGAGGGAGGCATAATACGAAGGGGCTATAACAGTGACGTCGACGAGCTTGCATATGAAATGTCGAGCGGAAAAGGCGTCATTGCACGTATCGAGACACAGGAAAAAGAGCGTACCGGCATAAAGACACTCAAAGTAGGATATAATCGCGTTTTTGGCTATTATATAGAGGTTTCGCGTTCATATACAGATCAAGTGCCCGAAACATATATCCGCAAGCAAACACTTGCTAATTCAGAGCGCTACATAACTCAGGAACTTAAAGACCTTGAAACACGCGTCCTTAGTGCCAAAGAGCGTGTTGTTGCATTGGAATACCAGCTGTTTAATGAAATAAGGAATAAGGTGGCAGGTGAGCTGCAACGCATACAATCTACTGCGCAGGCTGTTGCACGGCTGGATGTGCTGTGTTCATTTGCCCATGCGGCATATAAAAACCAATACACCCGCCCTATTGTTGATTTGAGTGGCGGCATAATGATAAAAAACGGTCGCCACCCCGTAGTTGAGGTAATACAGGACGCGCCATTTGTGCCTAATGATACATTGCTCGACACCGGTCAAAACCGTGTTGCTATTATTACCGGACCTAATATGGCAGGAAAGTCTACATATATGCGTCAGACGGCTCTGATTGTCCTGATGGCGCAAGCAGGCAGCTTTGTTCCGGCGGAAAGTGCAACAATCGGCATTGTGGACAGTATATTCACTCGTGTTGGTGCATCGGACGATTTGTCGTCCGGACAATCTACCTTTATGGTCGAAATGAGTGAAGTGGCACTCATTTTAAAAAATGCCACTTCAAAAAGCCTGATATTATTTGATGAAATAGGGCGCGGCACCTCAACCTTTGACGGTATGAGCATTGCGCGTGCGGTGCTTGAATACGTAACGAAAAAAATAAGGGCAAAAACTCTTTTTGCAACACACTATCATGAACTGGCATCAATTGAAAACGAAATTGAGGGTGTCAAAAATTATAGTATTGCTGTCAAAAAAAGAGGTGACGATATTACTTTTTTGCGCCGCATTGTACCTGGTCCTGCCGACGACAGCTACGGCATTGAGGT
>DHNF01000101.1:0-1484 GCA_002409375.1 Ruminococcaceae bacterium UBA5423 | reverse complement strand
CGACAATGTGGTGTCAAGAGCTAAAGAAATACTTAAAACGATAGATGAGGGCGGCAAGACGGTAAAGTCAAGAACTGCTGAAAAACACGGGCAAGAAGACGACGGGCAGCTATCTCTGCTTGCACAGGGTGATAACGAAGTTGTCAGCCGCTTAAAGAATTTAGATATAAACACCTTGACGCCGATTGAGTCTATGCAGATATTATATGAGCTTGCAAAATTGGCGGGTGCATATTGAGCTTTTAGGAGGTGTACTGATGCCAAAAATTCAGGTTCTTGACAAACACACAGCAGAGCTTATTGCCGCAGGTGAGGTGGTCGAACGCCCATCTTCGGTAGTCAAGGAGCTTATGGAAAATGCGATAGATGCCGGCGCATCAACAATCAAAGTAGAAATTGAAAACGGTGGCACAACCTTTATCCGCATTTCAGATGATGGTTCAGGGATAGAGAGCGAAGATGTGCCCACTGCTTTTTTGCGCCACGCAACGAGCAAGGTGCAAACCGGTGGCGACCTCGAGGCAATAGGCACACTGGGCTTTAGAGGCGAAGCGTTGGCATCGGTTTGTGCAGTGGCGCGTGTAGAGCTTGTGACCTGTGTTGCAGGCAAATTGTCCGGAACACGATATGTGGTTGAAGGCGGAGACCAATTGCTGATTGAAGATGCCGCACGCCCACAAGGAACGACAATTATCGTGCGGGATTTGTTCTATAATGTTCCGGCGCGTATGAAATTCCTTAAAAAAGATGTCACCGAGGCAAATTCAGTTGCCGGGGTAGTGGACAGGATAGCACTTTCGCACCCTGAAATATCGGTCCGTTTTATAAAAGACGGTAAAGAGGAGTTGTTGACACCGGGTGACGGTCAGCTTTTGTCATGTATATATACGGTTTTTGGCCGGG
This sequence comes from Ruminococcaceae bacterium UBA5423, assembly GCA_002409375.1. Classification (GTDB taxonomy): domain Bacteria; phylum Bacillota; class Clostridia; order Oscillospirales; family Acutalibacteraceae; genus Avimonas. Next base: position 581 of record DHNF01000101.1, on the reverse strand, counting down.
ATTTTGCCAAAGGTCTAAAAGAAGTGGATTATACACTGAATGGAGTCCGTGTTCGCGGTTTTGTCAGCAAGCCTGAATCGGGGCGTGCAAACCGCACAATGCAGCACTTTTTTGTGAACAACCGCTATGTAAAAACGCGGACTGCAATGGCAGCCCTTGAACAAGCGTTTAAGGGACTGATGATGACCGGTAAGTTTCCTTGCTGCGTGATTTTTATGGACATGCCCTTGCAGGCGGTTGATGTAAATGTGCATCCGGCAAAAATAGAGGTTAGATTTATTAACGAACGGCCTATATTTGACGCTGTGTACCACGGTGTCAAATCGGCATTGCAGTCAGGTGTAACTCCTGCACAAATGCAAATACGCGCGGCAAAGCCCGTCGAAAATCATGAGCAAACTCGTTTTAATGATGTATTGTCTGCAAAAGTGACTGATGAAAAAAACACTAAACCAGTTTCGACTGCAACAGAAAAACATATCCCACTTACTTTGCCATCACCGCCTACATCACCGCCTATAAAAACAAATGCTCCATCAAAAAATAATGGTAGTTTTTTATTTAAAGACTCGACTGTTCCG
>DHNF01000178.1 GCA_002409375.1 Ruminococcaceae bacterium UBA5423 | reverse complement strand
CTGATTTTGCACTTCAATTGCGCCGATGTGCGGACGCTTGTGGGGCGCGCATAGCAGCTCTGCATTCATATAATGCTGTAAGTGAATCTTTTATGTATTTTACTAATTATGAGCGCAGGCTTAAGGACGGTTTGAAACACCTTGATAATATGTTTCAGGCTGCACATGCCGCGGGTGCTCCTTATGTTATTATGCATGGTGACCGTCCCGCCGGTCCTTTGAGTGACGAAGATTCGATACGCCGTTTTGAACAGCTTTATGAAATGGGACAGCAATGGGGAATTACGCTTTTGCTTGAAAATGTATATAAATACCGTTCATCCAATCTCGAATATGTCAGTGAGATGTACCGAAGAATGGGTGATAAGGCGGGGTTTGTGTTTGACCTAAAGCAATGCGAACGTTGCAGACTTAGTCCGGCCAAGGTTATATCGGCAATGTCAACGGGCATCAGACATGTCCACTTAAGCGACAATACTGAACAGTCTGATTGCCTCGTACCGGGCCGGGGTACCACCGATTATGCCGAGCTTATTAAAAACCTAAAGCAAGTAGGTTTTGACGGAGATTTAATAATAGAATTATACCGTGCTAATTTCGAAACCATATACGATTTGATAGATGCATACAATTACTTAAAAAACTATGTATAATTATATAAATTTTATAATCCTATAAAAATAATTTGTTGTAGCCATACATATCGAATTTATGCGACATAAAATGCCTATATATGGTAGAAAAACCATAATTAATACTAAAATTCGAGTAAATAAATACATATTTTCGAATAAATATCAATTTAAAATGTTGTATTTTTATATTGACAGATATTTTTTATATGCTATAATTAATTTCAAATTGTGGCAAAATGCCACAAATTAAATTAATATAGGCGGTGAAAATATGATTTATACTCAGACAAAAACAAAAGAACAGCATGACTACATATTGGGGTGCGAGCTAATTCCGACATCCTGTTGGAATGAGGACAGCAATAGCTTCATAACGATATGGGGACTGAGTATCGTTTTTTCTAGTGGCCAAGTTATTGGTTTCCCCGATTTATGTACAATGCAATCTGATGTTTTAAAGTTAAAGCACCGCCTGGATGGCGCATCGCTGTCGCCTGAGTATATACATTATATTATCGACGATTATTTGGGAGAAATCTACGGACTTCCGACTGTATGAAAGGGGCTTTTATACATATTATATTAATCAGTATCTTTAAAGGAAAAGGTGATATTGCACATAGATTTAACGTATGGTATAATTAGCTTATCTTACATAGCACCGGAGTGATATTAATGAAGTGTCCGTTTTGCGGTCAAACTGGAAGTAAGGTTATCGACTCCCGTCACACAGACGAAAGAACGCGTATACGCCGCCGTCGCGAGTGCCTTCAGTGCGCAAAGCGGTTTACTACATACGAAATTATAGAAAACTTACCTATTATTGTTGTTAAGAGAGATAAATCCAGAGAATCTTTTGACCGGAGCAAGTTGATGAACGGTATGCTTCGCGCCTGTGAAAAACGTCCTGTTTCCATTCAGGTTCTGGAAAAAGCAGCGGATGAAATTGAAGCGAGCATACAGAATTCACTTGACCGTGAAGTGACATCATTTCGTATTGGTGAATATACAATGGAAAAACTTAAGGAAATTGACGAAGTGGCGTATGTCCGTTTTGCATCGGTTTACAGACAGTTTAAGGATATAAACAGTTTTAGAGATGAAATTGACAGGCTTATACAAAAATAAAATGCGATTTTAATAATTGATTATAATAGCTGACAGTTTTTACTGTCGGCTTTTTTAATAATTTCTATTCAGATGACAATCAACTTGTATACAAATACTTTAATTTATGGAATATAAAAAAAATAATAACACAAAATAAGTTTTACTAAATAAATTTAGTCGATTGCGCAATATACAGTTTTGCGGGCGGCCTGTGGTCACCATGCATTTCGTGATAGACTAATATATAACATGGAGGATATATTTAATGGTTATTAATACAAAAGAGCAAATATTTTGGACATCAGTAAACAATGTTCCTGCTCAATATCCTTGGCTTACCGAAGATATAAATTGTGAAATTGCGATTATCGGCGGTGGCGTTACGGCTGCACTTTGTGCTTTAAGGTTTTCAGAAGCTGGACACGATACTGTTATGATCAGTCAATCGCCAATTGGGTTTGGAGGAACGGCAGCATCCAGCGGTATGATGAGTATTGACGGAGAACAAGGTATTTCTACACTGGTAGAAAAAATTGGTGCCGATAGGGCTATGATGGCAATAGGGCTAATGAGCGAGGCTATAAATAATATTGAAACGCTTTGTAACGATTTTGAGGACAACTGCGGGTTTAAACGAATGGATAGCTTGAGGTTTGCCGATGATACAAAAACAGGTGAAAAATTGCGGCAGGAGTATTCGGTACGGTTGCATAACGGTATAGATGTCGAATTGCTAACAAATTGGAGTGCAGCAGAACACTTCACATTTCCGATTGAAGCAGGAGTATACTCTCGAGGCATTGGAGCCCAAATTGACCCGTATCGTTTTGTACATGCTGTTACCTCGAAGGCTATTTCTAATGGTGTGCGTGTTTATGAAAATACGGCGGTCAATAAAATAAACAAAGATAAAGACGACTTTGTAACGCTTGATTGTGACAGAGAACGCCGGGTTTTTGCCAAATATGTTATTATGGCGGCAGGGCTCAGCACAGAAAAGCATTGCGGTGGTGTAGATAAAACATCTTCTGTCTGTGCGGTGGTAACCGAACCTATTACTAATTTTTCGGGATGGCGCGGTCCCTGCATTATACACAGTGAAAGCTGTCCCGGTTTGTTTATTACCGTCACACCGGATAATCGTATTTTAATAGGCGGAACGGCTCCATCTATCCTTGAAAAAAGCTATGTTTCACGAGTGCTCGATTTATCCCCCGTAAACGAAAAAAAGTATGAGCAACTGGAAAAACGGCTTCATCAAATGTTTCCGGCAATAAGAAACATTACTGCCGAATATGTTTACACATCACGTTTAGGGCGAACAGAGGACGGGCTTCCTGTTTTGGGGCGCACACCTGATGATGAACGCATAGCATATGCACTTTGCTGTGGTGACGATGGTTTGCTATATTCGGAAATTGCCGGTCGCCTGCTTTTACAGCAGTACCAAGGTAAATCAAACCAACAGCTATCGCTGTTTTCTCCTGGACGAGAGTGGAGAGTTAAGCACTAATACTAATATCCTCTTAAAAAATTGTTATAATTTCTGTGGGTTTTTGTGTCGACAAGGCCGACGACGCAGCCGGGCTTGCGCCCAAGTAGAAAACGCAAGTCCGGCGCAAAAAAAGACCGCAAAGATATTAAGTTTTTTGTTGGATATTAGTATGAACATCTATACAATTTAAGGGTTTTGCAATGAGGCTGTGGTTTTCATGGTCTCATTTTATAATTTTACAGTTATTA
>DHNF01000059.1:9399-16627 GCA_002409375.1 Ruminococcaceae bacterium UBA5423 | reverse complement strand
TTTGATGTGACTTCACGCATACGGCGAACAAAAGATGTTGCATACGATACCTGTCGTTGCTTTGACAATGCAGAATTTATTCCGCCCAAATTATTTTGTACCAGCCCGTCATCCACGGGCATATTAAGTGCAAAATATGCCACTTGTTGTCTTTTCCCGTTACCTGAAACATAGCGTATCAGCTTATCATAATTGTTCATAACCGAATCAAGATCAGTTTCTCTGAAAGCAAACGCAGATGGATTATAGCTTTCAATACGCACTACGACCTTCATGCCCAGACGAGCAAGCTCTGAAAAAAGAAAATCCTTGTTATCGGTTTTATCACCGTCATCAAAGTCTTCCAGGCCATAAACGTTTATTGTATTTATATTATAACAAGACTGCATGTTTTTAAGTTCTCGTGTGATCCAGCCTTTAACATCACCGTTTTTTTTCAAATCAAGCACGGCACCGTTAAAGAAAGTATCAGGATCGACATATGTATCATAGGGTGTCATTCTGTTAACAGTCTGTTGTGTTGCTGAAACCGGTAATGACATTAAGAATATAGCCGCTAAAAGCAATGTTACAGTTATTATTTTATGTTTTATCAAGAGTCTATCCCCTTTCTTTCATCGCCTTACTCTTAATTCCGAAAAGCACCGCTAAAAGACCGCCGAAAACAGCCGTCACTGCCGCCAAGATTCCCAACCAAATCTTCATTGCCGAAGAATTGGAGTTTTTATCTGTTTGTGTGATTTCATTCACTGTTAAAGTTGTTAAGATTTGTTGGGTTTTATTATTCGCAACAGCATTATCAGATGTTTCTGTTTTGATTGCAGTTGAATTTTCGGCAGAAGTTGCAGAAGATGGATTATGCGTTGTATTTACATTCGTACTATTATAAGCCGTAGTAGAACTTGTTTCACTGGGTAATTCATCAGGATATTTTAGAGTCCAGTCCATAACGGCAGGAGGATTACCCTCCTCTTTATAAAGATTATAACCGAAATATAATGCCCCGCGGAATTCAGGTATGGTTTTATAATACTCAATCGTAGCACGAATAGCGCGTGCCTTTGCACTGCGGTTGGTAACCAGACCTGCAGTCTGATTGGGTTTTTTACCGCCGTTATATTCCATTGTATGAAATCCGAACTCCACCACCAGAGGTTTCCCTTTATACTGAGATTGGAATTTACTGACCGAAATTGACAGCCTTGCACGGTTTATTAAATCAGCGTCCGAGGCTGTTTCATCAGGAACATAGCCGGCACTTTTGGGATAACTGTAATTATTCATAAAATACCCGTCTGCTCCGGCAGAGGCATAGGACGGTATATCAAAACTGTTATCCCACCCGTAAAAAATGCTCAAAAACATAGGTGCATTTTCAAATCCACGCGCAGCAGTTTCCTGTCTCATACGATAAACAAATGCTTGTGTATAAGACACTTGTCTTTGCTTGGACAGCTCGGAGTTTATGCCACCTATTTTATTTTGAACATTTGGGTCGTCTACGGGTATATTCAGAGAAAAATATGCCACTTGTCCCCTGTTCTCCGGTTTGCATACATAATCCAAAAGATCTTTATAAACATTTATGATATAGGACAAATCAGAAACCTGGAATGCGAACTTATCGCTGTAACTTTCAATTCTAACGACAACTTTCATGCCCAATCGTTTAAGTGCCGCAAAAAGTGCATCCTTATTCGTATTACCGTTGCGGTCAAAACTCTCCAGCCCGTATATATTTACTGTATTTATATTGTATTGGTTTTTCATATTCTCAAGCTCGTTTGCAACCCATTGGGCTGAATTGCCGTCACGTTTCAGGTCCAGCATGGCACCGTTATAAAAAGTATCCGGAGATACCTGACTTGTATACGGCGTCATGGAGCTTAGTGCCTTAGCACTATTTGCAGGTATTGAACCTGACATTGCCATTGCTGTTATCATTGCTAATATAATCCCCTTTTTAATCATACGTCTATTATCCTGCCTTTCCGGCGAAATATTTAACCGACAATACCCGATCGTTCAAAGTTTTCAACAAAAAATTTTTGTGCAATTACAAAAACAATTAGTAACGGAGCCACCGCAAGCAATGAAGCTGCATTTTTTAAAAGCGAAGTGTATGCCGGATCATCAACATAGGCTCCCGTTATGATTCTTATTTTATCGTTGATGTTATACAGGTTGCGTGAGATAAAGTCCAATCTGGGAGCAAAAAGTGCGGAATAGAATTCGTCGTTCCACTGCCAAACAAATGAAAATACTGCTATAGTAACCAGTATAGGAATCGCATTTGGTATCATAATCCGATAAAAAATCTTGAACGGGCCGGCTCCGTCTACATAAGCCGCTTCCTCTAACTCGTTAGGAATGTTACGAAAAAACTGTGTCATCAGATAGATAAAAAGTCCGTTTCTTATGCCCGATGCAAAAAAAGATCGGATAAATAATGGCCAAAAAGTATTGATAAGCCCCTCTTTTCCCGTCAACAGGGTTATCAGCCCGAAGGGGTCAAAATACAAAAATTGAGAATACATTGAGACCATGTATGTCTGTGGAGGTACTACAAGTGAAAAAACTGCCAGCAGAAAAACAAGACGGGAACCGGGAAACTTAAGCTTAACAAATGCATAGGATGCCAGGCAGCAGGAAAACATCTGCAACAATGTGCAGACAACACATACAATTAGTGTGTTTAACAAGGCGGTGGGATAAACCATAGCATCAAATGAAAACGCAAAATTCCCCAAAGTAGGCTGTTTTGCGATCCATCGTACCGCAACATCGTTCATATCCGGACGACTCATAAGAGAAACACTTAACTTGACTATAAGCGGATATATTATCACAAATGAAATACCGACAACCAGCATTAACCGAACTAATTTCCACACAAACGCACGGCTTTTTGTGACCGCAGTATGGCTTGCAGAATGCAGGGTTTTACTATCATAATTTGTTATAAGCTCAACAAACATTGATTTCTTCATGCCCGGCACCTCCTTTCTATCTTCTGTCGTATGTGAATACAAACCGCGAACCTATAATTGCGACAACTGCCAATATGGACGATACGATTACAAAATAAACCCATGACATGGCGGCGGAGTACCCGTATTTCATATCAGTCATCATCTGTTGTGTTAATTGAACTATCGGGTTGTTATACGCTACAAAGGAATCTATTATTGAGTAAATCAGGCAAAGCAACAAAGACGAGCTTGCCATCGGAAAAGTGATAAGCCAAAACTTCTCCCAGCCTCCTGCGCCTTCCACATGAGCCGCTTCATAAAGTGAGGGGGATATGGATTGCAAAGCCGCCAGCATTATAAGGATCTGTACGCCCGAAAGGGATATTATCTGGTATACCCTGTCCACTACCGATGATAAGAAATCGACAAATTGATCGGGCAGGCCAAATTGCCGAATATATTCCGCCAGCTGAAAGCTTTGCAAAAAACCTTGAGATGCTTCAATGCTTTTATAAGAAGCACTTTGCATTGCCTGCTGCATTACATCGCCCGAATCCACCTTCAGCATGGCACTGGAAGCATATATTATAGGAAGAAAAAATATAACTCTGGCAATGCTTCGACCGGGAAACCTCTGGTTTATCAATATGGCACAGAAAAAACTCATAAACAAAATAATTGGAACGGTTGTTACCATAGTTTGAATTGCTTCAACTAATTTGCGCGAATAATCGGGATGATTGGTAAAGGCATAAAGAAAATTACTCCAGCCTGCCGGATTGTAGACAAGACCGCCGCCGGCTTTGTCAGGTGATACATTGGAAAATGCAACAACCAAAGATTGAACCAAAGGAATGCAAAAGAATACCACCACACCGAAAATGACAGGAATAGCAAACACAAATCCGGTTCGAGCCTTTTGTCTTGCTATTTTACTTGTATAATAATATTTGTTTCTCATGCACTCGTCCCTCCACGACAAAGCCAATCCTGTGCTTCTATCGTTTGGCCGTTAATTGTAACCGCATTATCCCCGTAGTTGGCAATGATGTTAACGCCATTTTCAAAAACAGTTAAAAATACATCCTTTTGAATCTGCGTATATTCGATAATATCTGAATTTCCGATTTTTTTATAATCCTCTGACATACGTTTGTAATAATCCGAAACAATATCCAACCAATTGCGATAATCAGTTGACAGATTGTCAATAAAATAAGTGCCGTTTAGAAAATCATCTGTAGTATAAGTAAAACGGAAGGTTGCATCCGCACCGAAGGAAACGGCACGAAGCATTTGATGCCGATAATCATAACCGTTATTGATGGGTTCGCTTGAATATCCCTTTAGGCCATGTATAACCATCTGAACAAAGGGAACTGCATACATTTCGCGATTATATCTGCTGGAATCCAGAGGTATTGAAGAAATATAATCTGCATATGGCCATGTATACATATTTCCTGTAGAAATGGCTGTATGCTGCCCATCCAAAAGTGATAAACTTTGAACTGTCAGCTCTTTAGACTTAGCACGATCAAGTCCGGCAGATTTGTTCATTTCCGAGTATAGATCCCGCCCTATGTCGGTGACTGCTAACGAATTGAGCCCAAGTGAACGATAGCTTTTAATAAATGCACTGATATATTCAGACAAATAAGCAGGGGCGACATATGTACCAATCCGATAATCAAAGGAATTTCCGGTGGCAACATCGTAATGGTATACGGCAGAAAGATTGTTTCCGAGTGCTCGTGCCGCCATCTTTCTGGTATTAAAACCGTTAGTGTTTTGAACGCTTACAAACTGAACCCGGGGATACAATGTATCGCCGTTCTTTGTCAGTGCTGCGTCTAATGCCAACAGACCATTTTTGCCTCCCAAAACCTTCTCAACATTTAGTTTTTGTACATGTTTTGTATATAAACCCCCGTTGCACCACCCCTGATAGTGAAGATTTATCTTACCTATCCCCCTGCCGTGCAATATATCCACAATTTCTTTTGCCTGAGGGAAGGTTGTCGCCGCCTCATTTTTCCTAATGGGAAAAATCCCGAGCAAGGACGATGATTTATCCACACTGCCTATTACCTCAACATTTAAAGGTGCTTGGGGCAGTTCCATTTTTTCTGCGGGCAGTATTTTTAACTGCTGATAACGGTTGCGCACTAATTGGCTCATACCGTACAGGTTGGCTTCTTCACCGCACACAAAAGCGTATCTAACAGATATTTCCCCCGTGTAGGTATCGGGTTGTGTCATAGGAACATTGGTACTAGCAGCCGCATCAGCGAAACCGGCATCAATCAGTGCTGATTCCGCAACCTTAAAAGCAGGATATATTGATGAGAAAGGGCCCGTCCCTTTAAGATTTGTATTTACGAGTGCTATTGCATCTCCATCTTCTATCATTGCTACAAAACCGGAATCCCCCAGCTTTTCACCGAACACCGGAAGTATCGACTGTTCCACTGCTCCGAATTGCTGCTCTTTGCGGATTGCTTTTTCTTCTCCATAGATTCTTATTGAGTATGATGGATAACCCGAATTTTCGCCGCTAATATTTTGAATTGAGCCGCTGCCGTCGGGCAGTAAAAGCCAACCCTCGTCCTGTTTGTCATGACTTGCTCCAAACATCTCCAGCAATGATATTTCCGTAACATTAATATCCTTATCACGTGCTAAACGACTACAGTCCAGATTGACGGACAGCTGCCTGTCTTTCAGTGCTATTTCCATTACTAAGTCATATCTTAAAATCGGCTCTACTTTAACATTGACACCATTATCATCATTATCCCTTTGTATCTGCTCTTCGTCATAGCCAATTGATTGTAAAATATCCTTTACTTCTTTTGCTGCAAAGTCCGGGACACTGTTATTGAGAATATAAAGATCTCGATTTTGTAAAATAGGGAATTTTTCAAGAGCCGAATCGCGTTTTCTCTGCAATAAATCAGAATCGTTCAACGAATAAAATGTATACCTTTTTTTTAGAACAGCTTTTTCATCCTCCGACAGTTTAGCAAAAATTTCGTTTTCAAATCGTTCCTTTTCAACTGCCTGGGGCAAATCCAGTGCAGTTATAATCTTAGTTTGGCCTATGGCCATATGAATTTTGACGCCGTTTTTTATATTCACTATATTAAACTGTCCGCTTTTTACACTATGATTAAATGAGTCGTAGTTTTTCACCTTACCATAATCGTTTACACTGATTTTAACCAATGCCCGATTGCTGTCATCGGCATCGCCCGTAAACGACGGGTCACTCAAGGGATCGGAATACCATACCTTTGAGTTGCGTGTATCCTTAACCGCAAAAGCCATAGATTGCTCATTCATATACAACTCCAGATTGCCGTCTGAAGCTATATGTTTCATGGAGTCGATTCCTCCCCCTCTTGTAAAGGTGACCGAACCGCTCTCCCACCCTTCAAACGAAAACGGCTGAGAAATTGAGTCATCATCATAGTCAGTCTGCGTATTACATCCCGCCAAAAGTACGGCAACCATGCCCACAGCCAATAGCAGTGAGATACATTTTTTCAATATCATAAAAAGTCACCTCTCTTATCAACGGTATGAAAGTTCCTTATATACGGACTGAAAAAAAGCAAGCATTTGCTGAATCAGGTTAAAACAAAGTAGAAAAATCAAAAGGATAATGGCAACGCCAACAATTGAAAGAAGGCATGCAACAACCGCTTTCATAAATGAATACTGGTTTATCTGCATAACGCTGACGACTACCAAAAAGCCGGTCCACAGCAACGCCAATCCCGATATCACCTGCAGGTACATTCCCTCTGGTGCAATAATAAAATTACTTAACACAGTACATAGTATATTGCTTACAATAAGAGGAACGACAGCATAACAAAGCCCCATAAAAATCTGATCCATGGTTCCCTCACCGTCCAGCATAAGAGTAAGGCACCAGTTGGCAATACAAAACAGAACAAGAGGCATAACCGACTGAAGAAAAATCATACCCAGATTTACAGGATTACCTCTGGAGGGATTAAAAATATATCCTGTATACATGGCACTGATAACAGAGCTGACAAAATAAAGCAACAAAAACAGAATTCCTGCCGCAGTCGTTCCACGATGCTCGTATTTCAGTTCATAAAACCCGTTAAACGGCTTGAACAGTGCCACTTTGGCAAATATCACACTGCTCTTAAAGCTGCTTGTCTGTTTCATACGACTCCCCCCTTTTGCTTATTTTCTACTGTTGCGTTCCTTGTATT
>DHNF01000059.1:7892-9197 GCA_002409375.1 Ruminococcaceae bacterium UBA5423 | reverse complement strand
TGACGAACAAATCTAACAGTTTTTAATATAACCCATACTGCAAAAGCAAGTATCAAGCCCCCTGCAATCCAGGGAATTACTTTTTCAGCCTTTATTTTTCTGTACTTCGCGTATGCCTGTGAATACAGCTCGGGAGAATTCCCCAATCGAAAATGCTGCATTGCCTTATAGTATTCGCCTTTATCGTATTGCAGTTTACCTACATTTCTATTGGCAGCTTGATTATGGGGATTAAGTATAAGCACTTTATTCCACTGATCCCACGATTCCCCATATCCGCCTGTATACTGTGTATGTGTTGCAGCTATAACAGCTTGACCGTATTCGGTAGGTCGAAATATTACCAGCTCATTGTTGCCCTTGTCCAAAACAAGAATTTTTCCATTATTCCATTCCACCGCCGCCGGCACCCGAAAAGCACCCCGTTGGGCTGAAATCCCGCCAAAGGCAAACAAAAGGTCGCCTTCACTGTTATAGGTGAACAGCTTACCTCTGATGTTATCCAGACAGGTATATATGCCCCCTTCGGTTACATCAATGTCAATTAGATGTGATGTTGAACCGGGAACGCCTTGCCGAACAAGCGCAGACAGCTCTCCTTTTATAAACCATGTTCCCTGTTTTAAAACATCATTGCCTATCAGATTGAGTCGACGAACAAGATTTTCGTTCTCATTACCCTTGGAAGTTGTATACAAGAAGCCTTCTTCGTCCATATCGAGACTGTTGAACTCAATGGGTACAGTATCCTCCTGTGCCTCTATCTGAGCATCGGTTGACAGTCTTCTCCACAACAAGTCAATTGCGCTTATTTTTATTCTGTTGGCACCTACAAACCCTGTAAATGCATTACTGCTGTCTATCATCATTAAGCCGTCGAATATGCCTTCTACTACCACATAAAGTCGACCTGCACTGTCTGCCGCCAGCTTGGTAGGCTTAAAATCAAATGTATCACGGATTGCAGAAAGATCGGGCGATTCAACGATTCGGTCGGCAGTAACATCAATGACCAACGGTTTACCATGTTCGCCTGACACTAACTCTACGCCATCCTCAGGCTCAAATTCACTGCTGTTTCTGATAAACAACGGAATAACAAAGGATACAATCTTTTTATCTTGAGTTAATGATACATATAATCTGCCATCAACTTGATATATTCCCCGTCCGCCTGTAAACCGGGTGTTTTCCGCACCGCCCGGCATCCAGCCGCGTATTATGCACAGCGTTTTGGAAAGAGATTTGTCAACAATCACTATACGACCGTTAAGCGTATCAAGAATATATACATTCCCGTTGTCA
>DHNF01000059.1:428-7757 GCA_002409375.1 Ruminococcaceae bacterium UBA5423 | reverse complement strand
ATTCCCGTTGTCATCACAGACAAAATCTTCGGGTGCATTCAACGGCACATCCAAATTCAGCCTGCCGCTGTTAAGAGCATCATCGAATACAAAAGCGGCCGGTGCCGGTTTTGCATTGGCTATATCCCTTTTGGATACAATAAGACCGTTGTAGTTATCGGTTGAGTATTCATAACCGGCAAAAGGAGCAGCTGCATTGGCCTGCATAAAAAACAATCCTATCATCAGGATGGCAGATATTATTTTTTTAACTGACAGGCTTCTCATAACAACGCCCCCTTATTCCTTCATACCTGATGTGCTCATGGTTTCAATTACCTGTGATTGACTTAAAACAAAAGTTAAAATAGGAACTATCATCATTACAAGTCCCACCGCTCCGGCAACACCCATTCGGGCGATACCTCCGCTGACGATTTGCTGCATTGCCATTGCAAGTGTTTTGTTCTGCTCGCTAATAAGATAATTGCTGGACAATCCCCACAGTGCCTGCATTTGCAATATGATCAAAGTCAACCATGCAGGTTTTACCTGTGGCATAATAACACTCCACATAACCCGAAATTCCCCAGCACCATCAATGCGAGCAGATTCAAGAATCGAGTCCGGTATTGGCTCCATAAACTGCTTCATTAAATACAGACCCAATGGTGCCTGTATCGCAGGAACAATAACTGAAAGGCTGGTATCTATCCAGTTTAAATCGGCTAACAGCAAATAATTGGGAACTGCCGTTACAACGCCGTTGAACATCAGTGACAGCACAACAATTTTGAACAGTGTTTTTGAACCGAAAAAAACGTGTTTTGCCAATACAAATGCAGCCATTGAAGAAAATGCGATATGAAAAAAGGTGGTTGTGGCAGTTATAAACACCGTATTGGCAACATAACGAGAAAAGGGCACCCATGTCTCGTTCATAAGATTAAATAAATCTTTAAAGTTTTGTGTGGTCGGGTTGGTTACGAAAAACCGGGGAGGAAACAAAAGGAGTTCCTCCAAAGGCTTAAACGCATTGAGTATCACGTATATCAAGGGCAGTGCCATGAACGCACCCATAATCAATAAAAACAATATCGATAGCAGATTATCTGCAATGCCCCTGTTTACTCTGCGCCCACGCAGTTTTTTTGCGATTCGTGTAAAAAATCCGGGACGGTATGTGACGGAGGATGTAGTTTTCATTCGCCAACCCTCCTTAACGCAGTCTGCACAAACTGATTGGCTGAAATCATCATCACAAACAATACAGTAGCGATTGACGAAGCATACCCAAACTCAAATCTTATCATTCCGTAATCCTGCAAATGAGTTACAATGGTATGTGCCGCATATTCTACACTTGGAAATCCCGCCAGTTGAATGCTAATATCACTAACCGAAAAGGCGGCGGTTATCTGCATAACAGCACCGAACATAAGCTGCGGTTTCATGGCAGGCAGTGTAATATGCCAAAGCTCCTGCCATTTGTTGCGTATTCCCTCCACGGCACCGGCTTCATACAGCGATGGGTTTACACCTTGCAAACCTGCAATAAATGCCAGAAAGCTTGTTCCTAAACTCATCCATAGCTGTACGACAATTATGGTCATCAGCATATAACGTGGGTCTTTAAACCAAGCTAAAGGTTCACTTAACAGCCCCAGCTGAAGCAAAAAGCTGTTTGCATAGCCGTGTCGGTCGGCACTGAATACAAAAGTCCATATTGCCACCGCCGCACCGGATATAGAAGGTGCATAAAAAACCAGTGTCAAAAACCAGCGTACTTTTGGACTAAGATCATTTATCAGCCATGCCACCAAAAGTGACAGCAGATATCCCACAGGGCCTGTGATTATTGCAAATACAAGTGTGTTTTTGAGCGCTGTCAAAAACACGCTATCCTGCAAAAACAGGCGAATATAATTATCAAATCCAATGAACTTTGGATTAGTAAAGACATTGTAATATGTAAACGAATACCATATTGAGCGTAAAACAGGATAGACAGTAAATATAAAAAACAGGGAAAAGAAGGGAACAAGCATTACAATAACAGATATTCTCTTTTTAAATCGCGCTAATAAATATCCCATTTTCGTGTCATTCCTTTCTTAATATCGGGGTTCGCATCAGCCTGCTCACCTTACTGTTCCAAGCCAAATTCCCTACGCTTGTTTTGTATCTCGTCGTTGATAGTCAGTCCATATTCTTTTAAAACTTCTTGCGGATCGTCCGAATAGGACAAAACGCGACGAAGTGCGTTTTCAACATTGCGGGGTACATAATAGCTGCCGGGTACCTCTGGTATACCCCTTGTATTTTGCCACGCGGCAAAAAGTTTTTTGTATTCATCGGTTTTCCACGGAAGACTTTTCATTGCTTTGATATTAGCAGAATTATGGCGAGCGGCAACGCCCAAAAGCCCTTCCAACTGACGTCCGTATTCAATCTGAATCTCTTCGCTTGTCCACCATTTCATAAACTCCCATGATGCCTGCGGTTGCTTGGCGGATGCCAACATCATTAAGCAGGCACCTGTTGAAGCAGCGGTATTATCGATTGTTCCATCCTCACGAATCGTGCCTGGTATTTGATCAAAACCCCAGAACCCCTTTAATTCGGGAGCAAGTACGGATATGCGATTAAAAAAGCTGTAATCTGCAATTACAAGCGGCATTTCACCTGTGCGGAATCTGTTAGCCGCATCATAGTCCAGAGGCAAGCTGTACCCGGTATAAAGATTTGTCCAATCCTTAAACTGTGTCAAAGCAGTTTGAGAACCTAAAAGGCTTCGTGATTTATCTTCGTTGTACAGACTTTCTCCCGATTGATATATCCTTGTTGCTAAATATGAAATATCTCCGGGTATACCCACCGTCATGTGTTTCTTTTGAAGTTCTCCCAGCATGACAACCATTTCGTCCCATGTTCTTGGCGGACTTAACTGCATTTCCTCCATTATATCTGTGCGGTAGAACATCATGGGAAATCCCTGGGTTTCGGGCAAAGCAAAATATCCGCCCTGATATTCGTAAGGCTCCATGGCGCTGTCCATAAACCTATCTGTCACCTTGTCAAAGCCGTCAAACCCGCTTAAATTAATTGCGGCACCTCTTGAGGCATAATTTACCGGCTCGGCATTTGTCAAATTCAATGCAACATCTGGTCCCATGCCCGAAACCGTAGCAAGCAGTAATGAGGATATTCCTGTTACCGAAGCAGTCATCTTAACATTAACCTGAATACCGTAATCGGGCATGAAGCGTGAATCTGTCAACTTTTTAAGTGTAGCTGCCTGATCCCTGCCGCTGTTTATCCAAACATCAATTGAGGTTTTGGCTTTGCTGCCATCAATTCCACCCAGTGTTGAATAATCAATCAGATACGAACCTATAAACGCCTTGACTTCATAAATAAATTTTTCAAAAAAACCTGCATTAACACTTTCTATTTCTTTGGGTGTTCCCATCGTGGGAGCAGACAGCGTAATATAATCGATTTCAAGTGGCTGAGAAGCCAGATCAAAAAGCCATGCAGCCATTCCGCTTACATTCTGCTTATATGAATCCAAACGCGACGGAATGGTGATAGGATCGTTGATAAAAGATTGCAGTTGATAATGCAGATTATCGGGAATGGTGTTGAGGCTGCCCTTTTTACTGCTTATTTCGGCCAGCTTATCGGAAATCCCTTTAAGTTCTTGTGACTGACGCCTAAATGTTTCCATTACTTCCGGCAACACCTTGTCAATACGGTAATTACGCAAGGGGTCCGGCGACGAGCTGGTCAGCATTATGATTTGACGATATGCCGTATTAAGCTCACGAACCGTCTCATCGGCTCGTGCATAAATATCTGATGCACGCCCCGTTTCAACTTGCAAACGAAGTGTGTTATCACCCTTTTTAAAATAAAATTTATATGGCGCTCCGTCATAGTCTGATAATAAATGCCCCTGCCAGTTGCTGTTATATGCAAACTCCAGCCCTGACATTTCATCAAAGGGGATTTCTCCGTTTATGTAAAGGGAACGGGTTGTGAACATACCCGACACCATGTTCTGTCTGTATTTAAGTCCCAGTGAATAAAACCCTGCATTTGGAACATTGATTGTCCATTCAATCCATTGTCCGGGAGTGGACCAATTTGAACCACCAATAGTGTTGAGCCTTATATTCACAGGATGGCTGGGTACGGTAGACGGAGAAGTGCGATCGGTCAACGGCACAAGGGCAGAAGATGATTTAAGCGCTGCCTCTTCCCCCTGAACAACAATTATTCCACCTGTATAATCGCCATGCTTATGATCTGCCAAATACTCAGTATAGCTTTTTTCATTTGCATCTTCAGTTACATTGATAATCAAGGATTTAATAATCATGCCGCCACGCAATCCGGAAATCCGAATTGTATTAGTTCCTTTTTTAAATGCAAAATTATACGGTTTTACCCGTGATCCCCTGATATCTTGAATGTAAAGTGTATTCCATAAATCTGCTTGGATCTGTGATGGTGTAAGTTGGTTCCCTGAATTATCGTTTTTAAATTTATCCCCGTCCATATCTTCGGGGTTATTCTTCCAAATGTGGTTAAAGCTGATAGAGCGAGCCTGGGCAAAGGGAATGTGACCGTTTATACGGATTTCACGTTCAATATCGGCAACATCTTCTCCTGAACCTTTATATACAAATCCAATCTGATACAGTGAAGCCCTTGGTACGTCAACGGTCCATTCGATAAACCCGTTGTCTGTTGTTAAAACCGTATCGTCCCCGGGGGTGCAATTTTGCTGATTAGAAAAATCCGTTGCCGCAATTACATAAGAGTCTTGTGCTGTAGGCAGTGCATGACTTAATAAATACTCTGTATAGTCAGGCAGTATATCGGAAGATGGCTTTTTTACCTCAGTTGTTATATCTGTTGTCTGCTGTGACCGTGCAGTATTGACAAAGGGCAGGGCAATAAACAGACACAACAGAATACACAGGTATCTTTTCATCATACTGTATTTCACCGACATTACTCCCTTTATCTAATACTAAGTATATTAGTAAAATAATTATATCATCAAAAAGTCGACAGACTCCTGTCAATAACTGTTTCTACTAATATCCGACTAAAACTTAAATCTTATCGAATATTAGTTTCCTTTGAATTCATTGCCCTCCGGTATTATGCCGGAGGGCAGAATCAATTCAAGTGTGCGCTCTTGTTAAACTGCTCCATTCCTTTTTTTGCGAATAATAAGCACTGCAACAGCTACGGCTCCTCCTGCGATAATAACAGCACCTGCTATAACAAGGGGAAGAGCATTAAACCCGTCTTCATTCGTATCACCTGCTACCCCACCTGCTTTGGTGGTGGTAGCGCTTGTAACATCTCCACCGCCTGATACTATTGTCTCGGACGTTCTCTCGGATGAACTTTGGGTATCAATATCGTCTGTAACAGTAGTGGTATCGCCATTGGCATTTTCCGTTGTGTTATTCGGGGCTTTTGTTTTTGCACTAGTGGTGGTAATAATCGGGGCGGTCGTTGCATCGGTAGCTTCTACTAACTCAAAATCATCCAGATAAACTTTACCTGTTCCACGACCGATATCAACAATAACATCATACTGCACAAGTGATACCAAAGCCTTGGATACGGTCAGTGAAACCTTTGTCCAGCCATATGTGCCTACCTCAATATGCTCTCTCATGTCATATGAGTTGCCGTCGACACCTTTGCGATTTATGCCTATTCGCACACCATCGTTGTCGGAGGGTACAACATTGTCCATTTTTACCCAAAATGAAAATGTATAGGCTTTGTTAAAGGGAAACCGCTGATCAGCCAACAGATGATATTGATAGACTGCTTGATTGTTCTTCGGCGTCAGTTCTATTAAAAGAGACTGTTTGCCGCTGTGTTTTTCGCTGGTAGATACCGAAGCGAATTTCTCCCCTTCACTGGGGTTACCCGGCCACACATCCCAATGTGTGGTAGTACCGTCGTCATTTAGATCTTCAAGACTTGGATTTTTTAAAATCGGCTCAGCCGCTGTTGCCGCCAGTGTCATGGAAAACATCATTGCCATTGACAGCACAAGTGCCAAACCGAGCTTGGCTATTTTCAGCATCTCAATCTCTCCTTATTGGAATAGGATCGCCCGTAAAAGAGCGGTCATTCTTTCCGGTACAATGTTTATTTCCTCTTTTTACTGATAACAATTACGGCTGTCGCTGTCAAAGTAACCAGTGCCATAGCAGTCGGAACGACACCTCCGGTAGCAGGCGGTAATTGGTCTTCGTCCGTATCGCCAGTATCGTTGTCGTTATCCTCATCGTCGTTCAAATCATCTTGGGTTGCAGGTCTAAGCTCTGTATCATCAACAATGACGGTGCCTGTACCAACCTCAGCGACCACAGATACGATAAGCTCTTCAATCACTTCATCTGTTGCAGGGACAAGAAGCTTAAGCTGAACCCATCCGTCAGAAGTGCCGGTAACGGCGGTTCCCGATACATTTGCAATGCCCTCATCATTGGCTTTTCGTTCTACTTTTAGATATACGCCGTTGCCTGTGACACCCTCATATTTCACCCATGCGGAATATACCATTGCCTGAGTCAAATCCATTTCCGGCATACCCCAGTTGTTGCTCTGGAACAACACATGGTTCTCTGTACCCTGAGCAATACTTACCGCACGATTGCCTCCATGTACATCTGTCGTCGAAATAGGTGATGATATTTTATCCCAGCCGGGTGCCAGACCCCAGTTTGAAGCCTCTGTAGCACTTCCGGTTTCAAATCCCGGATTCATCAGATAATTATCGGATTGCTTGGCAGGCTCTGCCAGCCCGATGAAAAAGTCATCAAAGTAAGCCGTTCCCTCTCCGGCAGGGATATTTACTTTTGCAACAACACCATAGCAACCATTTGTTGCTGGTATATCCACTGTAACCTTATGCCAGTCGGAGGTTCCCTTCAGCCGGTCTGAGAAGACATGATCGGTCAAAGGTGCCCCTTCATCGTCCATGCAATTTCTCTCAACACCAACTTCAATGCCATCGCCCGTAACACCGTCCAGCTTCACCCAGAAAGTCATCTTTAAAGCAGCATTCATATCAAAGTCAGCAGTAAGGTTATTCCACATACCGTATCCTTCGGTACCTAAAATCGCTTTTACCGCGTTGGCTCCGCTATGGGTGTCATCGGAATTAATAGATGCACCGCCAACAACTCCCCAATTTGCATCACCGTCTTCAAAGCCGGGGTTGCTTATAAAAGAAGTGCCTGTTTCACCGGTGTTGACAACGCCGGGTTGTTTGTCCGCAGGAACTTCGTCTTGATCCTGATCTTC
>DHNF01000059.1:0-236 GCA_002409375.1 Ruminococcaceae bacterium UBA5423 | reverse complement strand
ACTTCGTCTTGATCCTGATCTTCTTCATCGTCTGGATCGTCATCCGGATCGTTGCCTGTATCACTGTCTGCATTCAGCTTTAATGATACATCATCCAAAAGCAGAGTGCCGCTTCCCGTCCCTATTTCGCATTTTAGTATAATTTCGGTAATTTCAAGGTCGGTAGCAGGTAAATCTACCGTAATCTCGGCCCAGCCGTCTGAACTGCCTGTATACCGCTGTGTAAATACATTTGC